>QMRD01000001.1 GCA_003649225.1 Thermoprotei archaeon
CACAAAGAGGGAGAGATAATAGTAGAAAGGTTATTAGCGGTAAAGTAGATACAGATTACATAGAAAAAACAGAAAACCCCTATTTCATATCATATATTTTATCTCTCCTTAATAGCAGGCTCTCGGAAACTTATAGATTAAGTTTATTAGATAAAGATACTGTACTTAAAGTAAGAAATGATATACTGAATAAATACCTAATTCCTCTATCAGCATCTATCTTAAAGTTGAGAAATGTTGTGACAGAGGCATTGCTGCATACATCTTCCCAAACTAGGGACAACATAACATACTATTATACAGAATTATTTAACCTAAAAGATGGATATTTCTTTAATAATGTAAATAAATCATTAAATTTTATCAAAAAAATATGTAATAAATATTTAAGAAAAAAATATATTTATAATAATCTGAAAAAGAAATATATAAAATTAAAAGAAGTTTCGTGGAAATCTATGTTCGAATTAAACTCTAGTGGTCCTATAAAACTAAAACGGAACGATTCAGCTCAGAGCAGTTATTTATCATCATATAAGGTAGGGCCATATATTGTAGAAGTAATCGATATTGCGGAGCCTGAAAATATATATTTCGTCCGCATACCTGAGTACGAATCTATTATTAGGAGAGGCATCATCAATGATCTTTCAATAATTATTAGGAAACTTGCTCCCCCTAAAGTTCTCTCTATGAGCTTTGAGAACCTCGTTAAGTACTTGAAGCTTTTATCAGAGAGACTCTATAGATGTCGCTTTCCAGAATTAGTAAAATTTAATATTTCTATATCTCATGAAATTGTATGTTTCAGATCCATAAGAATGTTAAAATTTATGCCTTTTCTTCTTGATAACCTAATTGATGAATTTTATATAGATTCACCTGAGACCCACATTTACCTTGACCATAGTAAATATGGTAGGTGTTTATCTAATATAATTGTACATAAGTATGACATTGATGCATTTATAGTTCATCTCAGGATAGATACTGGAATAAAGTTGGATAACGACTCCCCTTCCGCAAAGACTGATTTCTTGACATCCCTTTTTCGCGTAAGAGTTTCCATCGATGGACCACCACTAGCCATTAAGGGTCCTTCGATCGACGTTAGAAAGTTCAGAAAGCAATTCTATACATTATATGATCTCGTAGCTATGAAAACTTTATCATTGGATGCTGCAGCATTCATTTTGCTTCTTTCCTTCTTCCGAAGGAACATAATAATTGCTGGACCTCCTGGCTCAGGTAAGACAACTTTGCTTAATGCAATCGACTACTCTCTTCCCAAATATTATAGGAGAATATATATCGAGGACGTACAGGAATCACTGGATCTATTGCCGTATGGTTATCATCAGGTAAAGTTAAAGGTGGATCCCTTTGAGGTTAAAGTTAAAACTAGAAGAAAAAGCATAGAAGTAATAAAGCTTCTTCATAGAAAACCTGACTACGTTATATTAGGTGAGCTACAAACAAGGGAACATGTTATAGCGGCTTTTCACTCCATGATATCAGGCATTAGATGCATACAGACAATACACGCAGATAACATAGAGAACTTAGTATACAGGCTCACTTGCCTATATAAAATCCCAACCGAATTGATTAATTGCATAGATTTAATAGTACTTATGAAGAGGACACTTTATCCTAAGGAGCGAAGGTTTGTTGATAGAATTTCTACAATAAAGTATATTTCAGGAAATATAATAATTATGGATATTTTTAGGAGAAACTTAAATACTCTTTTTGCAGTAGATAATATAGAACGATTAGAAATATTAAATAAAATTTGTGAAGATGAAAAAATATGCAAAGAGGACATTTTAAAATTATACAATACATTAAAGGAAAATATTTTAAAAATAAAATAAGTGAAGAAACAAATGTTCCAATTATCAGCATAGCTAGCGAATTATATTTACTCTATCAAATATTTAACTCCAATTTTTATAAAGTAATAAGGGCAGTTAGTAGAAAAAGAGGCGAACCTATTTATTCTTTACTTGCTCACCTATTAAAAGAGATTAGATTTGGAAGAAAAATATCGTATATAAAAAATATTAATCTAGGGTGTACAGAATTTTCCAGATTGATCAATGAGATTGTAAGAGAAACTCGATACTTTCTTCTCAGGGACTATGTTAGAAGGATATTTGATGAAATTTTAAATAATAAAATCGGAGATTTCAGATCAGGTTTGGAGAAAATAACTGTAGTGATCACGTTGGCTTTATTCACGCCTGTCATAGTTTCGATTTATGTTATCCTAAGCAATAACCTGTTTTTCTTCCTATATTATGTAACGTTAATAGTAAATGCATTTCTCGTGATATTTAGGAGACTTATCTTTAGCGAAAATATAAGTTTAATAAAAGAATACTTTAGAATCCTGGCGTTATCGCTAAGCGTATCTCTAGCTCAATCATTAATTCCTTTGTATTTCTCCATATTATACGTGATGTCTATGAATATAAAATATTTTTTTATAGGAATAATATATTCGTTTATAATCCTTTTAATATCCTGGAAATTACAATATATAAAAGGAATTAAGGAAATGGATAAAACGTATAATATTGAGAGGATACTTTATGATATGTATGATCAACTTAGAGAATACAGCGTTGAAAAAAGTATAATTTTAATTTCACAGAATAAGTATGGACGAGACATAAGGGATACATGCGTGAAACTAAGGCTTGGAGAGCCGGTACGCAAGATAACACGCTTTATCGAAGATGCTTATCTTAGGACTTTCATATGTTCCAGCCAGGAAAGTATTTACAACACAGCAGCTTTCATAAAGGATATATTAAAATTAGTGAAACTTAACAGAAAATATACCAGAATAATCGAGAGAGAATTGAGGCTTATAGCTCTAAAAACAAGAATTATGATATTTTTCATAACGTTAAGTATAGGGATAATACATGCGTCTACGCTATATTTCCAAACATTTATGTTTTTCTCATACGGTGACATAGTTAATGCAAAGTACCTATTAACAAGCTATCTCCTTTCGGTCTCCCTCTACCTTTCTGTTTCAGCAGCAAACTTAGAAAGTATTCTAAAAAAGGAAAAAAGCCTTATGCTAATGATAAACATAATCTTCAATATATCCCTCATGTTCTCTCTAGCTTTCTATTCTAGTTACTTCTCTAAATTACCGAGAAAACTTTATGTAAAAGATTTCATGTTTTTCTTATCATACAGATAACAGTGGATGAAATGTTCGGAGGACACAGTACAACTTTATTGTTGCTCAAATAAAATCTACAGCAAGCGTCAGTTATTCTGATGCTGTGTACTATTACTTTGGCTAAAATGTGGGATGAGTTGATATAATTAATGTCTACTTTCACTAAGTAAGATACTTCAAATTCATCATGTAGAGGCTTTAATGTAGAATATAGTATCCTCCTAATGTTCAATGCAATGTTTTCCCTAATAGCACCTACATTGCCCTCTTTAACTTCTATATACTGAAGATTTGCTAATCTTTCTCTAATTTTATACCAAATACTCCATAACTTAAAGTATCTACATGGATGCAATATAGCAATAAACACCTTCCTTTCCAGCATTATATCGTAGAAATATTTACTATAAATAATTATATAAAAAATAAATGATATTAAAACAGTATTTTTTATACTTCTCATATATTTCATCATATTTATAGCTCTTAAGTAGCTCCAATTAATATTAATATTATTTCTATATTCTTTTACAGAAAAATTGGTGATAAAAATTTTCTTAATGATGCAATCTTCTAACGATTCAAATCTATTTTTTATCTCTCTTAGTAAATTAGAGAGGTTCAACATTTGGATTATCTCTCTTGTTTCGGCCAGTTTTCCTTCTATGGTTAATCTTTGAAATACTTCATCCATTCTTATAGTTATTTTTTTCACCAAAGCTAAAATAATATTTTTGTAAATTTCATCTATTCTGGCGGCTTCCATGAGTTTAACATAAACATTATTAGCAAAGATATCAATCATATTTATGTCATAGTACATTTTAACGATTGAAATTGAGAGAATTAGTAATGTGATTAAGAGGGATGCCGTAAACTTCATATAATCATTCCTTTACTTTTACTGAAATTACTATCCAACTTCCATTTTTCAAAGGAAATATAATGAAGTGTGATATTTCCCCAGTATTATCTCTGCTAAAGGATAATATAAATGTCCTATTTGATGCCTTTAGCGTTATATTAGGACAGTTCATGTTTTCAACTAATGTTTCCAAATATCCGCTTTCATAAATTTTCAGGATCAAGCTTTTTTCAAGAGTGTACAGATGATAAGTATTTCTTGCAGTAGATGAAAGATTTAATGGAGGTATCAATATAACGTAAAGTATTAAGGCTACCAGCAATACTATACTTGCAAGTGCGTCAACGACGTAAAATCTCATGTAATTCCCCCTAACACTACTGTCTTTTCAATAATGTTCTTCCCTAATATCATAGATATCCTAGCAAGCATAATTTGGAATAAAATAAATATAAAAAACAAAAGCATCACGGCCGCGATTAGGAATATTATTAGGTGTATTACCTCATGCACTATCCTCACCTCTTAACTGTTATAGTATGATTCACTACTGTAACAGTAGTGTCAGTTCCGAAATCTATAGCTATGGAATTGGGGCATCGTGATGGTGAAGTTAATGCACTTTCATCATTAACTATAATTTTCAATGTATTATTACTCAATATCATTGTAAAATTCATTGTCTTGAGATAAGGTAAGGAAATATTCATACGGCACCCGTCAGGAAGATTGTTTAGTAATTCCTCAAGAGCCATAGCTACTTTATTGCATGAGCTCGACCTGTAATAACAGTATAATTTATCATAAAGGTTATTTACTAGAAATGAGAAAGAGAGCGTTGTTACAAGCCAAATCAATATTGTTATGGATTCGACAGCTGATTTCTTGATTACCTACCACCTCCTATACGGTTTGTTATCAATTAAGCCACGCCATACAAGCACTTCTCCATGTACACGTGTTCTACAGATAGCATATCTTTCAGAAACCGTATATGCGAGTGAATAAATAGTTCTGATGTCACTTATTTCAAAAATCATTAGCATAGATAATTTGGTTACAAGATCCAATGAGGCAACAAATATTATCACTATCATAAATATGTTAAGGAGTAACAGTACACTTTCCTCCACGCTTTGAATAATATCTCCCCATATAATCGTATCAAAAAACTTTATATTCATATATAATTTCTAGGACTTGATAAGACATGGGCGATTTAAGCATAAAGATTCTAGGCTCAGGAAGGGAGATAGGGAGAGCAGGAATAGTTGTAAGAAGCAATAAAGGAGAGATCCTACTAGATTATGGCGCATCTATTGAACCTGAAAGCCCTCTTTTTCCACTTCATTATCCACCTAAAAGGCTATCCTGTATAATACTATCTCACGCACACTTAGACCATTCAGGAGCAATACCGCTCATGTATACAAGTAGAGCTTTACCTATTTATTTAACGGACTTAACCTTAGAAATAGCCGACCTTTTAATAAGAGATTTTCTCAAAATATCTGGTTACTATATACCATACGAGATAATGGAACTTATAACTATGAGGAAATGCGCCAGAATAATGGATTATGGAATTGATTTCTATATCGATTGTTTTAAGGCAAAGTTACTAAATGCTGGACATATCCCCGGAAGCGCCATGGTATTGCTCAGCTATGAAAATATGCACATACTATATACATCCGACTTTAATATGGTAGAAACATGCCTTTTAGATCCTGCAGATGTCGGAAGCATTAATTTCGACGAATTAGACGCTATAATACTAGAATGTACTTATGCCGAATATTCTCATCCTCCAAGAGAAAACGTAGAAAGAGAATTTATCGAACAAATTATCGAGGTTTTAGATAATGATGGAATAGTCCTAATACCAGCTTTCGCGGTAGGCCGAGCTCAAGAGATAGCATGTGTACTCTATAAGTATTCAATAAAGTATCCCATCTACATTGATGGTATGGCTAGGAAGATTATATATCTACTAACGAAGTACAATAAATACTCGAAATGTAATTTTGGCGAGATGCTAAGAAACGAGAACATTAAAATAGTTGATGGATGGAAAACTAGAAGACGGGCGTTAAAGGAACCGTCGGTAATAATAACTCCTGCTGGGATGTTGAAAGGTGGGGCCGTTCATTTCTATGCCAAGAAAATAATTGGTGATAGGAAAAATGCTATTTTCCTTGTAAGTTATCAAGGGGCTATGACTCCAGGGAGGGATTTATTAACCAAAGGGAAACTAACACTAGAAAATAGCATCTTTGATGTAAATGCCCGTGTTTACTGGTTTGATTTCTCTTCGCATTGCGGAAGAAAAGAGTTACTTCAATTCCTAAAATTAGTTAATCCGGATACTAAGCTCATTCTTGTCCATGTAGACTCAGCTGTTGGAAGTAAATTTAAAAAAGAGATTTCAAGAAATTTAGGTCTTAATGTATCATTTCCGAAAAATGGAGATGTTATTAAAATAAAGTAAGCGTACTCCCCATTGTATATATTTCTATTATGATGATTTTTTCAAGAAGAAAATTAATCTCTGCAACACGGTTATGTATATTAAAACGATATACAACATCGTAATTATTTTCAACAATAGTATATTAATCAATATCATTTTTAGGATAATCATGATTAATATTACTAGTGTCCTCTCGGCCCTCTCCATCAAGCCTATACTTTCCATGGATATGCCAAGTGACTCTGCTTTGGCTCTAGTGTAGCTAATCAAGTATGTACCCATAATTATTAGCATTAGTTCATCTATACCTAAAATTCCTATGTTTAAAAGCACAAACACGTATAGTATATCGGATATCCTATCGCATATGGAGTCGAGAAAGCTACCCTTTACGGATGTTTTTTCAAGTCTCCTTGCGACAGCGCCGTCCATAATGTCGGCAACTGCTGAGAGGACATACAGTACTAATATTAAGACATAATTTGTGCTTAACTTAGAGATAATAGCTAGTATTATTGCGAAAATTAGACCGAGTATCGTAATGATGTTGGGATAGGGAATCATTCTCGCAACTGCACCAATCAATGGATCAATATGTTTGTAAATGACTTTTCTCATCCTAGATAACATCCTAAACACCACATAGGTCTAAGTGAGTATATATCCCAAATTAGCTGACATATCGATTAATGCTTGCATACCTTATAAGTCACTTACTTCGGCTTCGCAATAGTAGTATTGCTTGAGCTAAGTCGCCTTTTGTTTCTATGAGTGCTTTCCTAGCTTCATCTAATGATACACCAGCCTGTAACGCTACGAGTTCCACGTCTTCCTCGCTGATTTCGACTGTTTCCTCAATCTTTTTCTCCTTTACTATAGGCTCTCCAAGGATCTGATAGATAGTTCCTGTAGCGGTTTTCAGTATAGTGACCGTAGGGTTCTCAAAAATTATCTCGCTATCAGCTGTTACTATTTTTACTAATGATACATCCTTAAGTTCTTCAAAGCTAATGCCATATCTTTTTGTTAAACGCTTAAGTTCTCTGGGAGACAATCTTCTCATGCCTTACACACCCTAGTTGTAAACTATCTTTCTAACATTAATTATTTTCTCCGGTGATACTATAGATGCTATATATCCACCTAAATCGACGACCTTATCAACTTGCGTCAAAATAACAGTATCGCTAGTAGAGGTTAAGCAGTTAAGTTTAATTACTGCGACGTCGGCTTTAAAAGCTAATATAGAGTCTCCACATATTCCCATTTCCTTAAGTTTCCTCCTAGTATATCCGGATAATTTACCGCTATAACTGACGTTCTTATCATACACAAAAACTACCTTAAGGGGTTTTAGGCGGTACAAGAGAGAGAACAATATTTCGAGAGCAATATACATGTATTGATCTACCTTAACTTTTGAATAAAAGGAGAGCATATCTCTTATAAATCCATCACCACAGAGGAAAAGATAGCTTTTAAGCAAAGCAGCTCTTATAGTCATTAAAACGTTAAATCCGTCTATAACTAGTAAATTGTTAACTATTTCATTTATCGGACGAGCTTTACTTAATATCTTCTTCGCCTTCTCACTTGGGAATATAGTTCTAAAAAGTATCATTCTTTCAATGCTGGAAAGACGATACCTACTAACAACTACGTCCAACACGCTTTCTTTCTTATAACCCCTATCCAATAAATATTTGAAATCAATCATTGCCTCGATGAGATTTTTCCTGATCATAAAGGATCCCTTTGTGACCTTAGGGCAATAATAGGTTAATGGATATGTTAAAGTATAAGTTTAAAGTAATTAGTATAACCATGAGAAAAAGTAGCTATTTCATACTATGGCCGGAATACTTCGATAAGAGATTATCGAGAAAAATGGGGAGAAGAGTTCCTCTTAGTATAGCTGTGTCTAGACCGACAGTAAGCGAAATCGCAGAGGCTGCAAAAGCGCTAGGATATAAAGTAATCTTACAAGAAGAAAAAAGCTATCCAAAATGTTGGTACGAAAACAGAGGCAGAGTGCTGGTTGACAGAGGAGACAAAAAGAAAAGTGAGATAATAAGGGAAATATCCTTATTCTTATCAGAGAAAAGGAGTAAAAGTAAATAGTGGGGCCGCCGGGATTTGAACCCGGGACCTTACTGTGCGAGATGTATCTCGCTACCAGCGCCCCAGGCTGGCTTTAGGGCCAAGGCTATCCTAACCATGCTAGACTACGGCCATGTCAATAAAGAAAATACAGTTATTTAAAACTATCTTACTTAGACAAGAATTAATTTTAGAGGAAGATGATAAGTATATCCTACTTGCTAACGCTTTGAAGGATTAGACATCAATTTAGAAACATATTCTTTGATATTATCTACGCCCACCACTATGCTATCGGGTGTGGTAAGAAGAGGAGTTTCTGCGTGACCAAAGTCTACGAGCATCCATCCTCTAAGGTTTCTTTCATCCACGTCAACCTTAACATATTTAAGTCCAGCCTCCTTTAGAAGCCTCTCCGCCTCACTACACTCAGCCTTACCCTTCTCAACAAACAAGTATAGCTCCATTAACTCACCTAATATCATTCCTGAAACGGTTACTTTTAAGACGAATGACTCAGACGTAGGAATAACATCCCCATATCACGGCGATATATAATCCTTAAAGATTAGTGAAAGTATTTATCTATTCCCGGATTATAATAGGGGTGGTGATTAATCATGATAATCTTTGCGACTGGAATAAGCGGAAGTGAAAGATATGAGTATTTAACAGAAGTAAGGAAAATGGCAGGAAAAAAGCTAGAAATAAAAGATATTGGAACACTAATGTTCGAGAAGTCTAAGCAATTAGGCATAAACATTCCTGAGGGTAAAATACTTGACTTGGATCCTTATGCCTTAAAGTATCTTAGAGCGGCTATTTTCGAGGAAATCTTAAAAGAAATGCATTTGTACAGAGGTCCTTCGAAGAGAGACCTCATAATTAGCTCACATACATGTTTTAGATGGAAAAAGCACTTACTTCCTGCCTTTAATTTTCATTACTTAAACCAGCTGGATCCGGATCTTTACATAACCATAGTGGATAATGTTCACTATATAAAGGCAAGGTTAGAGGCTAGGTCCCACTGGAGGAGCAGATTATCATTAAAAGATATTATGATATGGCGTGATGAGGAGATATTTGTTACCGAAATGATTGCGAGTTTCCATAGAAAACCACACTATATGATAGCACGAAATGAACCACCTAAGCTACTATATAACATAATCTACGGGGTTGAGAAACGGCTTCTAATGGGAGAAAGAGCGATGCCGAAGGCATATTTAAGTTATCCAATAACATACATGAGAGCAGATTCTAAGTGGATGATGCAGAAGGATAAGGTGAAGGAAAGACTGCGTGAAGCGGGCATAATAGTCTTTGATCCTATTTCGATAGAGGAGGCTGAAATAATAGGTCAGGTAGAGCAACTTAAGAAAAAGGGTGAAAAATTCTTTGAAGTATCGGTTAACGGTTGCAAATGTAAGATACCTATTAGTGAGGTTGAAGCTATAAAGGAGGATATAGTAGATCAAATAGTAGTCAGAGACTATAAGCTAATCGAACAAAGTGACATGATTATTGTATTCTACCCCGTTAAGACACTCTCACCGGGCGTACTAAGTGAAATAAACTATGGATTTACGCATAACAAAGATGTATATGCGATATTTCCTTACGAAACTAGGAGTCCATTCTTTGAATATTATACGACAAAAATATTCAAAAATGTTGATGAATTAATTTCACACTTAAAAGAGATAGAAGCGATCGGTGTTACTAAAAATAGCTAAGATAAGATAAAGGCTATATGTAGTGAAAAGTATATTATTGACATTCAATTATTTGAGTAGCAGTGGTGGTTAGATGTTTGTCCCTCCTGGAATGGGTTATGATCGAGCTATTACCATCTTCAGTCCTGATGGAAGAATATATCAGGTCGAGTATGCTCAAGAGTGCGTTAGAAAGGGATGGACAGCGTTAGGTGTAAAGGTTAGTGAAGGAGTAGTACTTGTAGGAGAGAGGCGATTTGTGAGCCGATTAATGAGGAGTACAGAAAAAATCTTGAAGATAGATGAACATATAGGCCTAGCTTTTGCGGGTCTACAGAGCGATGCCAGAGTATTAATAGATAGAGCACGAATATATGCTCAGATTCATCGAATGGTTTACGATGAGCCTATACCGGTAGAAGCCTTAGCTAGGCGAATATGCGATATTAAGCAAGCTTATACACAGCACGGAGGCGTAAGGCCTTTCGGAGTATCTTTTTTATTCGCAGGAGTAGATGAAACTGGAGCACAACTTATAGAAACAGATCCGGGAGGCAACTACTTTATAATATTTGCACACGCCATTGGACGGGGGGCAAACGCTGTAATGGACGTACTTGAAAAAGAGTATAATAGCGAAATGAGCTTGAATGATGCCATAGTTCTCTCTCTAAAGGCTTTAAGACAAAGTGTCGAAGAGGGTGTGAAGCTTTCTCCCGAGACCGTAGAGATAGGCGTAGTAGACATTAAAACAAAGATTTTCAGAAAGTTATCCTTAGATGAAATAAAGGCTTATATCACTAAAATTCAGTAAAACTTAGATTGCAGAAATATTTTAACTTTCCGTAAGTAATGCATTAATTACTCCTTCTTGTCCAGGCCTTGACGTTACAACAGCCAATCCTAGTTCGGTCTCTATTATAGCGCCTTTAGTTATTATTCCTTTTCTATCATAATCTCTATTCGAAGGATTCCGCAAGACTCTAAGTATTTTTACCTTCCTGGCCTGCTTCTTCTTCGGAATAAGCACGTTAGCATAGTGTGCCTTAAGTAATTTTATCTTGGTGTTACCACCCCTAGCTCTAACCTTTTTCCTTTTTTCGTAGTCTCCGAGTTTCGTCTCGGCAGGATATCCTCCTATTAAGCATTTTCGCTTAACCTTTCTATGGCGTCCCTTTATTCCTCCCGAGGGTTTTTTATTATCATTGCCATGGTATAACGGCACGTAACCCACCCAAGTCTTTCTATCCACTATCTAAGACTATGAAGTATTTTTATAGTTTTCGACATAAACCTTCCGCAACTCTCCCCCGCTAGCTCAAATTCTCAAATTTGAAATAACTATTGTGATATTTCAAACGTTATTGCCGCATAGCCAACTACGGCATCAAGTCTTCCTGTAACATCACCCGAAGTAGCGTACTTTAGAAGTTTTGCTTTTACGTTACTAAACTGTCTAGCATACGAGATCAATGTCATAATTGGCCCGGGTCCACATACACTTATGTCATTTTCAATAATTATGTCATAGAATTTTCTTGCATCAAGCTCTAGTATACTATCAATAGCCTTTTTATCCTTTCTATAGGCCACGTTTTGACTCTCGTAATGGGTAAAGTCCGAGCTTGCTAATACTACTACATCGCTTAATTTGAGTTCGTCAGCCGCCTGCTTAATGGCTTCACCGACTATTTTACTCGATTTAGGCTCTTGGAGCATCATTGTTATCGGAACAATCCTAAGTTTACTGTTTGAGAAAATGTATTGAAGGAATGGTATCTGTACTTCAATAGAATGTTCATAACTATGTGCTAAATCATCCCGTTCAATAATTTCTGATATCTCAACAAGCTTTTCTACGAACGTGTGATCCACCTCGACCTCGCCGAGAGGCGTCGTCCAATAATCGGCAGTGGATACTGCTATTGGTGCCCCGAGACCCTGATGGTTAGGTCCTAATATAACTATTACATCTGGTGTTGTAGATTTAGTCGCTAGTTCATAGTACACATGAGCAGCAACGGGACCCGAATATTGATAGCCTGCATGTGGGACAACCGCACCTATAATTTTAGCTTTTTCTATACTCTCTTTTTTATAAGCGGGTAGATTCCCTGGTCCTAGCGGGCTTTTAAAGCATTTCTCGATCTCTTTCAAAAGTGTATTTTTTTCGCCAGGGTAAAACATTCCGGCAACGATCGCTAACCTTTTGCGCATATCATTACACCAAGATATCCATACATATGTTAAAATTTATATTTTGCCGATTTATGTAAGATCGCCGCATGTGCAGAATACTTCATGTATTACATCAAAGAGTTCATTTATTCCCTCGCCTGTCTTGGCTGAAACAGCTATTAATCTCGATGGAGGTATATAGTTTCTGCATATGCTAAGAAGTGACAAAGCCATGTCCTTAAATACACCATGTCCTTCTTTCTCTATTTCCTTAAGTAATTTTTCGGCATCATCAAGCACTGATAAAACATTTCTATTAAGTAGATCAAGTTTATTAACTACTAGTATACTTTCAACTTTTAACCTTAACTGAATCACGATACTTAAAGCCTTTAGGACTGCTATGTCAGTAGGAGTGCGTGAAAGCATAGGATCGAATACTATTATTCCGACAACTTGACCTAACTTCTTTAATACTTCAAGCATAGCTGGGCCATTTTCTCTAAATACGAATAATTCCATTTGTCCTGGTGTATCTATTAGAACGTATTCCTTGTCTATAGCGGTTATCCTTTGAAGAATATCCTTTACTCTACCTAACATAATGTCCATGCTTTTAATAAATGCCCCATTGGGGCCAAGATTGTATCTTGACATGATATCATTTATTGTTATAATTTCCCTCACATCGTAGTCTGCTCTATATGGTAGCCTGAGAGTTCCCGGATCTAAATTAACATAGCCGACGATAGCACCATAATTTTTCTCTATCCATTTTCCAAGCGCCCATGTTAAACTAGTTTTTCCGCTACCTGCTGGACCCATGAAGACTATTAGTTTTCTAGGTGTACCAGCTGATGTTGGACTATGAAACATAGCAGAATTCACCGCTGATGCTGAATCAAAATTTTTATAAGTAGCTATTATATAAGTACTTATTGGCCGGTAGATCAGGTTGGAAGATCACCGCCTTGGCATGGCGGGGGACTCGAGCTCTAAGAACTCGGGCCCGAATCGGGGGTTCAAGTCCCCCCCGGTCCACCTTGATTGTATGCTACTTACTTTAAACCTAAATTTTAGCAAGTATCTTTTTCCTCTATTGATAGTTTCCTTAAATACTTAAGCCTACGAAAATAGGAACTGTTAAGGTTTATATAAATAAAAAAGAAATTATTTTATCAGGTGAATTTTATGCCTAGAAAAAGTAGGACAGAAAACTTAAGCGAAATACCGCTAGCGCCTATAGACAGGATATTGCATAAATCTGGCGCTGAGAGGGTAAGCGATGAAGCCGTTAGGAGACTAAGAGATATCCTTGAGAGAATAGCTGAGGAGATATCTAAAAGGGCGGTTGACGCGGCAAAACATGCGCGAAGAAAGACCATTAAGAGAGAAGATATAGATTTCGCTATCAGGGAATTCGAACATTTATTTCCAAAATCTTAACTTTTTTTATTTTTACTATTTAAACAGTTTTAAGTGACCCGTAATACTATCTATGTCTTTCTCTGGCGCAGGTCCTATTCCTATGGCTGTCACAGTGTTTGGGGGTATTTCGGTTAACCCTCTGTCTCTAATTAAGGCTACAGGCAGTTTCTTAAGCAAGGTTTTTCTATATATTTCAAGTAATTCTTTTTCACTGGACACCTGTAGAACAACCTTTTTCTGACCTTCTTTCATCCAACCTTTTACCCATGAAGGAAATTTTTCTCTGGCCATTTCAAGTGCAGAGACTGATGCATGAGCCACCTGTGCGGCAATTTTTCCGCAACTCATTTCTAAGTCTTTTCTGACGACTATAACTTGCTTATACATAATCCTCGATTAAAGTTTATACTTTACTATCTTACGTAGAAATTCTCTGCGCTTCTCTACATTATCCTTTTTCTCAATACCTATTGGAGCAAAACCGTCAACTACCGACACGATTCCTCTTCCCTGGTCCGTTTCAGCTACGATAACTTGAAGGGGATTTGATGTTGCTGCATAAATACACGTCACTTCCTGAACATTCTTTATTGCATTTAACACGTTGATAGGCCAAGCTTTTCTCATCACGATTATAAAGCTATGTCCAGCAGCTATCTTTAAAGCATTGTTCGATGCCACTTTAATTAACTCCTCGTTATTCCCCTCTACCCTTACTAAACGATCTCCAGAGGCCTCGCAGAATGCAATGCCGAAATCTATTTCCGGACAACTGGTTATTAGCGTCTCGTACAAATCTTCTACGGTCTTTATAAAGTGTGATTGGCCGAGTATTACGCTACATCCTTCTGGAATCTCTATCTTTACAACATCAAGCTTAATGTTCATATAGACCCCTTAAACATATATTAGCAAATAGCTATAAATTTAATGCAAGGTTGAATCATGCAAAATACGGTAAGTAGGTCATTGAAATTATCATAAATATATTTTCCTTAAGTAAAGAAAATATTTTGCATGTATGTAATAGAATATAAGGAATCTTTATAAACTAATTGGTTTGTTGAAGTAATAAGCTTAAAAATATAAAGCATATTTAGTGATTGTATGGTCAAAAGAATAATTATTATGGGTGCAGCGGGAAGAGATTTCCATAACTTTAATATGCTGTATAAGGATAATCCGGAGTACAAGGTTGTAGCGTTCACGGCGGCTCAAATTCCATATATAAGTGACAGGATATACCCAGCAGAACTAGCGGGAAAGCTTTATCCGAAAGGAATACCTATCTTCTCTGAGGATCGCATAGAAGAATTGATAAAAGAGCTTAAAGTTGATGAAGTGGTTTTATCCTACAGTGATCTACTGTACGAGGAGGTTATGCATAAAGCTTCTCGCGTGTTAGCTACAGGTGCAGACTTTAAGCTTATTAACCCCTATGCAACTATGCTGAAATCTTCGAAAATCGTTATTTCGGTATGTGCGGCAAGGACGGGTTCGGGAAAGAGCACGGTTTCTCGAAAAGTTGCCAGTATATTAAGAAGCAAAGGAATAAAGTTTGTCGTTGTTCGTCATCCCATGCCTTATGGAGACTTAAAGCGTCAGGTAGTACAGAAGTTTACGTGTCTAGAGGATTTAGATAAATACGAGTGCACTATCGAAGAACGTGAAGAGTACGAGCCGCATATCAATGATGGAAATATAGTTTTTGCGGGTGTAGATTACAAGAGGATACTTGAAGAGGCTGAAAAAGAGGCTGATGTAATAATTTGGGATGGAGGAAATAATGACCTACCGTTCTTCTATCCTGATCTACATATAGTAGTAATAGATCCCCTAAGAGTAGGACATGAACTTACATCATATCCAGGGGAAGTTAACGTTAGAATAGCAGATGTTATTGTGATAAATAAGGTCGATGTAGCTTCTCCGGAGGATGTTAAGAAAACTGAAGAAAATGTGAAAGCCATTAATAAGAAGGCTATTATAATAAAGGCTAAGTCGGAAGTTTTTGTAAGCAATCCAGATATAATAAGGGGTAAACGTGTTCTCGTAGTAGAGGATGGTCCTTCAGTAACACATGGTCATTTAGGGTTCGGGGCAGGATATGTTGCCGCAAAGAAATATGGTGCCAAAGAAATAGTTGACCCTAGACCATATGCTGTCGGATCAATAAGACAGGCATACGAGGAGTACAAGCATATAGGCCCTATTTTACCAGCTGTAGGGTATAGTAAAGAGCAAATAAGAGACCTTGTAGAGACAATAAATAATACACCTGCCGAGGTAGTAGTTCTAGGTACGCCAGCTAATCTTGCTATGTTTGCAAAAATAAATAAGCCAATGATTAGAGTTAACTACTACTTAGAGGAAATAAGTAAACCTACTTTATCCAATGTAATAAATAAGTTCCTAAAGGAACGTCTACTTCAATGAAGTAGCATAAATGATTCTTCTCAAGTAATTTCTTCTGTTTCTTCTCCGTGGAATTAGATTCTTCTTCGGTTGCGGAGGTATTTTTGGTGTTGCATTTCTTACTTTACCAGCCTTATTTAACGAGCCGTGCGATGGCATGACTTTTCCACCAAGTAATAAGTAATACGCCAGTTTATAAGTCTTCCTAGGTATTGTTGGGTTGTGAGCTACCTAAATATATAGACTGACCTCTTATGCATCAAAAAATATAAATGTTCTCACGTAATATTTCTATCGGCCCGTAGCTCAGCCAGGATAGAGCACTGGGCTTTTAACCCAGGGGTCGCGGGTTCGAATCCCGCCGGGCCCGTCTCTTAACGTATACTATTTATAGTTCTTCCTAGTATTTTTAGGATAGTTTATACTGTGGTGAATATATGGAAAACATAGAAAGATACAAGAGAAAGTATGCTTTTGGCGAAGATTACGGTACCAGCGAATACAAGTTTGGACCTGTAGCGGAGAAACCCGATGTCATAGAGAATAGAGGCTTTATTATTGATAAAAAGTCAATTATGTTTAAACTCATTGGAATAGATAAAGAAATAATAGTAGGTCCTGAAGTGGCAATGTATTTAGGCTCACGTGAGGATATAAGTCGATACCTGATTTATCCGATGAAAGATGGTCTGGTTGACGTAGATGATGCTACTGCATGGAAGATAATTTATGAGATCACTAAATATGGATTACTCAAATATATGCCGAGAAATGATAGTAACTTCAAAGGTTTTTACGTAACTGCAGCATTATCGGCTATTGCTCCAAAATATATGTTTAAGAAAATATTTGACATACATAGAAAGATAGATGAGGAATTTGGAGTTGTAAAGGCAGTTACAATAATTCCTCAACCACTAGCTGTTGCTATAGCTCAAAAGTCCGTCACATGTATCGTTGTAGAGTCCGGACATGGTAATACCCAAATCACACCCATTTCACGGTACCCTATCAGAAGAGCTATAGTTTCCCTTAATAGAGGAGGCGCTGAAGCTAATGCAATTACCGCCGAAATACTCAAAGATTGTGGATACGGAGACCTGGTAAGAGAAGAGAAGCTTGTAAGAATGGTGAAGGAATCAATAGGCCTTGTACCTAGAGACCTTGATAAAGCCATAAAAATAGCCAAGGATAATATTAAAAGATTTAGGGCAGTTTTCAAAGTTCCAGGTACAACAACAGTCATAGATCTAGGAGAAAATTCGTGGATGCGTTTCCTGATAGGAGAAATAGCATTCAATCCAGAGCATGAGATATTTGAGAGCTATTATAGGAGGGGTATGCCCAGACCTAAGGATACCGTGCTAGGCGATGAAACATTACCTGGAACAATAGATATAGCTCAAGCCATTATAAAGTCGGCCGAAAAAACGCCCTTAGAACTACAACCTTATCTATACAGGAAGATAATTTTGAGTGGAGGTAATTTTGCCTGGAGAGTACCAGCTGAATTCAAGGATGTAGCTGTAAGCTCGGAGGAAAAGGTTAAGTATATGCTAGAACTTAAGGGAATCAAAGATTCTGTTGTGGAACTTACGAAGGATCCACAGTTTTCTGTGTGGAAGGGATGTATAGTATGGAGCATGTTTGTGCCAGATGACTACGAGTGGAGCTGGGACGAGTTAGAGGGCTGGTATAAGTGGAGGTAAAATGAACAGGTATGGAACACCAAATTATTTACCCAAAAACTATATGGAATCTGTTTTGAAGGACTTTTTCATAGGAAAAGGCTGTAAGCTAATTGCTCCTGGCGAGCTTAAGCTTCCTGATGATGTAGTAGAGGATTTAGATATTATACTAAGAGATGCTAGTAATATAATTTTTATTAAAATAGTAAGCGAGTACGTAAGGACGTATGTTAGATCTAGAAAAATTATAGAAAAAATATTATCGAAATTAATTCATTATTATAAATATGCTGATAAAGTGTATTTAGCAATTCCTAGAGGATTTATACTAAAAAGTTCCTTCGATAGGGATTTTATTAGAAATTTAGGGGTAGGAATAATCGAAGTCGATGAGCAGGGTCGAGTAAGCGAATTATATCCAGCAATACCTAGATTTAAACGATGGAACTATCAAATGGTGCAACCATCGTTTCCTAAGCTTGACTTGCTTGAACGGAGGTTGTCCTTGCTGGAGGAAAGAGTCTCGAAGCTAGAATCTAGGCTTTCTGAGATTTGCGAAGAATTAAAGCATAGGAGCGAATTTAGTTCAATGATTGCGGAGGCTAAAGTCAGTACTACTCCAGCTAAAGTAGTTGATATCGAGGAGGAATTAGAAGGGTTACCTGAGTATGTAAGGGATAATGAATGGGTAAACGTACTTATCTCTAGAAGAAGAGTAAAGAAGTAATAAGGGTAGCTATCATATGCTAAGCCAGGAAATCAAGAAGCATGTTGTTGAATTAATAAGAAAACACTTTGAAAATAGGGACGATCTTGCTGTGTTAGCTATTAAAATATTTAACATATACCTTAGGGGCGGGCGTAAAGCTGTTACGAAGATGCTTGATGAAATAGTTTTAAAACTAGAGGCCAGTGTCCAATATGACCAGGCTAAGGCTTAAGCAAATATCTATTAAAGGCTTTAAGTATATTGGAAATGAAGTTACGCTGGACTTAGACCACGATATAATACTTCTTCTTGGACCTATAGGATCTGGTAAAACAAGCATACTTAATGCTATAGAATACGCTTTGTTCGGATCTACATTTGAAGTAAGGAGTAGATTATTAACCTTCGACGACTTAATTAATGATTTCAACGATGGTTTTTCCATTAGCCTGACGCTTTGTTGTGGAAAGAAGGAATATACTATTATTAGGAGTCGAAAACGTGGAGCTAGGGACGTTTTAACGCTAATAGTAGATGGCAAAACGATATCTGATGAACGTAAGGCTGAAAGATATTTGTCTAATCTTCTAAAGGTGGATCCCGATGATTTTTGCAGATATATCTACATTAGGCACGGTCAGATTGAGGCTATAATGTATGGTCCTCCCGCAAGAAGGAGTGAGATAATTGATAGAATGTTTGGTATAGAGGATCTGGAGAATATCTTTAGATCTATTTCACTTAAAAAATTTGACGACTTTATTAAAAATCTCGAGATAAATATTGCACGAATAGAGGGTGAATTGAAAAGTTTTAACGAGAAGAACTTGCATGATGAACTTGATTTAATCGAGAGAAAAATTGAGCAACTTAATGAACTGAAGTCTAAGATTGTAAGTGAAGTAGGCAATTTAGAAAGTCAGCTTACAGAACTAGAGGATAAACGCAGGGAATATGATGCCCTAATTAAGAAGAAAAGTGAGCTGGAATATTTTATCGAAAAAGTTCGCAGAGATCTGGATAAAGGCTTTCCAAGGCTAAATATTATTCAGGTAGAGAAGGTATTATTGAGTCTTGCTGAAATTTTAGAGGAGGAATCTTTTTCCGATGACGCTAAAGAGTTAAGGGGAATTAAGGTTTGTGAGGAATGTTTAGATGAAGTATTACACTTACTGAAAGACAAGTTGCCTCTACTTAAGCGGAGACTTGAGGAACATTACGATGAAATGTATTCCCTAAAATCTCAGTATGCTCTTCTTGAGTCTGAAAGAATAGGTCTTGAAAGTGAACTTGAAAAGGTGACCGATAGGTTGTTGGAATTGAAGGCTTATAAGAAAAGCTATGATAGGATTGTGAAGAGAGAAGGAGATACGGGTACGCTAGAGAAAAGGATTACTGAATTACGGGAAAAAATTAAAGAAACGGAAATAAAAGTGAGGAATAGTGAATGTATAGTAGAAATCCTATGTAACTTAATTCGTTCATTCCCCGGGAAAAAAAGCCTTTTATGTCCTATTTGTAGAAGGAAAATACCAGCGGATTATCTCGATAAATTGAGAAGTTATCTTTCTGAAGTAAAAAGCGGGCTTTTTGCTAAATATTCATCTGAGCTAGATGAAATGAAGTCAAATATTAGAAGATTAGAAAGCATTAGGCATGAACTCGAGGAGTTAAACCGCAAGCTTATCAACCTGAAGGAGCTTGAGTTAAAGGTACATGATATTAAAAATCGTCTTAACGAGGTAGATGATGAACTATCTCAAACACATCTGCTGATCGAGGACATAAAGTATAAGATCGATAAATTAAGCGTATTTCTAGCTAAGGCTGAAGACTTGGCAAAGAAAATCGAACATTATGTTATGTTTTCTGCCTATAGAAAAGAGCTGGAGGATGCCGAAGCCGAGCTCAGAGAAATTAACAATAGGTTACTATCAATCGACTTTAATCCAGAGTTTTATGATAGAATAAGGGAAAGATACTTTCACCTTAAAGGTAAGCTCGATGAATTAAATATGAGACTTGAATTAGCAGTTCGGGAAAAAAAGGAATTAGAGGATCAACTTAAAAGGTTTTTAGGAAAAAAGAATCAACTTTTTAAATTAAGGAAGAAACTTAATGAAGCAAAAAACGTGAGAGCAGATCTAGTTAAGGTTAAGGCATGCTTTAGGGAGATTCAATCAGAGTTGCGATCACTAGTGTTGGCGAAGGTTACGGGACTAATGAATCAGGTGTTCAAAAGCATATATATGTACCCTGACTACAATGCAGTTGACATACAGGTAATAGAGGAGGAATATAAAAAGGAGGATATAAGCTATAAGCGTAGTATTTATGAAATACTCTGTAAGCGAAGCATAGATGGTTCCTGGATATCGGTTGCTAAGAAGATGAGTGATGGTCAAAAAAGCATTATTTCCCTAGCATTTCTTCTTTCTATATATAAGTTAACTTCGCATAATTTATCATTTATGATTCTAGATGAACCAATGTTTAATATTGATGAGCGGTGTAGGGGGGCGTTATTAGAAATTTTGGCGAAAAAAGATATGATTAGTCAGTTGTTATTAGCTACGCAGGATTTGAATACTATCAAGGCTCTATCAGGAGGAAAATTAAACATCGAGGGAGTCGTATACTTGCTCCAGCACGGAGAGAGAGGGCCTCGTATTAAGAAGTATGCTTTAAGTCAGTTTAAAGAGTCTTCCACATTTTTTGGTTAAGGATAGCATAGTGAGGTAATATCTTTATGATAATATCCTAACGTTATCGAAATATTTTCACCTTACTCTTATAAAAACAATCAATAGAAAAATTATCTTCCTTTATTCTAAGGAGCATATGTATGATTGTCTCATATAGGTTTAACGATGTATTACATCCGAGTAGGGAGGTCGAATTAATAGCGTTAGCCGACATAAGCGTCGAGCTTGAAATCGGTGACATGCATATAGGTCCCGTAAGAAAGGGAGAGAAAATGGTTGTTCCTCTAGTTGTAGCTGAAAAGCTCATTGAGAAGGAACTTTGTAAGCTAGATGAAACAGCATTACCTACATTAACAGATGTACATAAGTTTGCATGGTTTGAAGCACGTTCATTAGAGCTTCAACCATTAGAGAAGGATTTTTATTTTAAGGTAAAACTTTTAATTAAAAGTATTTCTCAGGAAATTAAAAGGGATTCTTCCCCGGAGCTCTTAAGAAAGTTAGAGCTTGTCAAGTCTAGTTTTTATGACCTAGTTAAATCTAGGGTTCAAAAAATAGTTGAATTAGCTATTGCAAGGCCTACTGTTGATAGGACAATAATCGATAAACTTACGCTCGAGGAAAGGGAGCTCTATATAAAGTTATGTGATGTAGTCGGTGAATGGTTTTCATCTTTAAGGAAGTTTATTGAAAGGTGATGTACATGGCTAAGATGGAAGAAATATCTTTAGATCCTCGCGCAAAATTTGCGTTTTTCTTTAAGACGTTTAAGGATAAATTCGGTGAGTATAAGTATAGGGAGAGAATATCAAGCTTATCTCTTAATAGAATGAGATCCCTAGTAATTGAGTTTGATGATATAATAGCTTTTGACTCAGATATGGCATCTTTTATCATTGAGAAGCCTAGGTTGGCTATAGCTGAGGCTTCTAAGGCAATAAAAGACGTTATGTATATTGAGAACAGAGACTATGCAGAAGAAGTTGAATATTTCATTGCTAGATTCCGAAATTTACCAGAGCAAATCCCACTAAGGGGAATAAGAGCTATACACATAAATAAGCTGATAAGCCTGGAGGGAATAGTTACTAGGGTCACGCCAGTAAAGCAACTGCTTACTCACGCCGTATTTAGATGTAAATCATGCGGCGAGACAATTATTGTTCCACAGAAAGGACGTGGCCTGGAGTATCCAGAAGCCTGTCCGGTATGCAGTACAAACGGGAAAAAACGAAGTCAAGGTTTCGAATTTATACCTGAGGAATCCAAATACATAGACTGGCAAAAGTTAGTGCTTCAAGAGAAACCAGAAGAACTACCTCCTGGTCAGCTACCTCGATCAATTGAGGTTGTTGTTACCGAGGATCTAGTAGACGTTGCCAGACCTGGCGATAGAGCTATTATAACTGGTATTTTATCGGTACATAGCGAAAAGAGTTTAAGGAAGGATGTACAACCTATTTTCAGAACCTATTTAGAGGCAAATTATGTCGATGTAGTAAGTAAGGAAGCATATGATGTTCAGATAACGCCTGAAGACGAAGAAAAGATATTAAAGTTAGCTCAGCTTCCCGACATAAGAGAGAGAATAATAAACTCCATAGCACCCTCGATACACGGATACAAAGATATTAAAAAGGCAATAGCCTGTCTCCTTTTTGGAGGAGAGCCAAAAATATTTCCTGATGGAGTCAGAGTTAGGGGAGACATACATATCCTGTTAGTTGGAGATCCAGGAACCGCTAAGTCTCAGTTATTAAGGTATGTATCTTATATTGCACCTAGGGGTATATATACAACAGGTAAGGGATCTACTGCAGCGGGATTAACAGCAGCTGTAGTCAGGGAGAGAAGTACTGGTGATTTTTACTTAGAAGCAGGGGCATTAGTCCTTGCTGATGGTGGCGTAGCATGCATAGACGAGTTTGATAAGATGGACCCCAGGGATAGGGTAAGCATTCATGAAGCTATGGAGCAACAGACAATTAGCATAGCCAAGGCAGGCATTGTTGCTACGCTTAATGCAAGAGCTAGTATTCTAGCAGCAGCAAATCCTGCTTTTGGTAGGTACTTAAGACAGAGAACTATAGCCGAGAACATAGACCTACCTGTAACTATCCTATCGAGGTTTGACCTAATATTTGTGATAACAGATATTCCAGATGCGGAGAATGATGAAAGCCTAGCCAGACACGTAGTTGAGTTGCATAGAGGTATTACTAGCAGAGCTTTTGAAAACATAATCAATCCTATGTTTCTTAAAAAATACATAGCATACGCTAGAAAATATATTCATCCGAAACTTTCTCAGGAGGCAGAGGACAAAATAGTTAGGTTTTATATAGACATGAGAAGTCGAAGTCAAGATCCTAATTCTCCCATTGCAATAACCCCAAGACAGCTTGAGGCGCTTATTAGACTTGCTGAGGCGCATGCTAAAATGGCATTAAGCAATACCGTAACGGCTGAGGATGCAGAGGCAGCAATAGCGTTAATGCTTAAATTCCTTCAGGGAGTCGGACTTGACGTAGAAACTAAAGCCATAGACATAGATATTATCTTGACAGGTAAGCCTATGTCGCAAAGGGAGAAATTTGTTAAGTTAATGGATATTCTTAAGGAGATGGATAGGGAATACAAAGAAAAACCGATAAAGTTGGAGGAATTTATCAAGAGGGCTGAGGAAGAGGGACTAGACAGAGCTTTTATCGAGAAGGCAATAATGCATTTAAAGCGTGAAGGAGAAATCTATGAGCCCAGACCAGGTTATATAAAGAAGACTTAGAATATGCAGCTAGTTATCATGCTGTCTTTAGATAATATTTTTACTTCTAATTAAAATTTCTAGGTTAAATACCTATAAGCAGTAAGCGAAAGTTTATAATTATGCATTTCTTATCCTATGCACTGTGCTGGTGAAGATGATATGAGGCATTCAAAAGGATATAGATGTAGATCCCGAAAACTGCTCAGAAAACATCCTAGAAAGAGAGGGATGTCTGGGCTTAGCAGACTCCTTTACGAATATGACGTTGGAGACAAAGTTCACATAGACATCTCGCCGGAGGATATAGAGAGGGCTCCTCATAGAAGATATCAGGGGAAAGTTGGAGAAATCATGGAAATTAGAGGGAAGGCTTACGTAATAAGGGTAATGGTAGGCAACAAGGAGAAGAAAATTATAACAACTAAATATCATATAAAACCTTATAAATCGGCTTAGTTTTATCCATCCTGGGGGAAATAGTGGCTGAGCAATTTAAAGATATCTTAGAAACATTGGTTAACCTCCAGCGAGAAGTTAACAGAACTTTCTGGGAATTATGGAAGAAATTTCCAGAAATTGAAATGCCTGCAATAACGTATGAACCGCCAGTGGATATAGAAGAGTTAGAAGATAAATACATAGTTTACGTCGATGTACCGGGATATGATAAAAACGAAATAAGGATTAAGGCAACGGATAGTTCGATAGTTATAAAAGCCGAAAAGTCCGAAGAAAAAATCAGAGAAGAAAGAGGAAGAAATTTTTTAGAAAAACAAAGAATATATAAAGGAATATTAAAAAAAGTCGAGTTTCCCGAAAAAATAATTCCTAATCAAATAAAGGCTATCCTCAAAAATGGCGTCATCGAAATTCATGTACCTAAGGCTGGTATTTCTAAAGAAGTAGAAATATTAATTGAGTAAGGCTAAAATAGTATATCTAAGTGATAACATGATAACTTTAGAAGCATTGATAGCCATTGCTCTGTCGTTAGTCTTTATAGCAATAATATCAATACTTCGTTACCTTATAATCGATATTCAAAAAATTAATAATATTAAAAAAGAAATAGAATTATGGGAGATTGAGAGAAAAAAAGCTATAGAGGAGAAAAATATTAAAAAATATAGAAGAGTAATGAGAAAAGAAAAGAGAATAAAGAAGCTAAAAGAAGAGCTTGAAAAAGAAAATCTAAAAGGATCGATAGTTTCAGCATTATTGTGGATTTTTATAATAAATATCTATGGAATGTTCTTTCCATCAGGTCTTAACATAGTTTTTCCATTGATAAATTATCCCGCTACTTTTTTCATGATTTACATTATGATAAGCCTGTGGTGGTATCCGATAGCTAATCAGGTATTAACTTTTCTCTTCTCAAAAAAGAAATATGGGTAGTACTGTGTGAGACGGCATATAGTGTTGATTCTAAAAGATATATCTTCTCTTATAAGCAAGGAACTTTGTGCTAAGGTAGCGAAATGTATAACTAATGCTCTACTTATTTCTCATGGCATTAGAAGGGACACAATATTATCGTTATACTTCCTTTCAGATAACATACATGTAAACATATACGGTAATAGAGTGCGACATATCAGACCAGATGAGCAATCACTTAGGGGTATTATAAGGAAAATCTATAGAGCTTCTATGAGAAGAGGAAGCTTTACAAAAATACATGAAGGAATTTTCATGGAACGAGAAACGTTACTCCGAAGGATAAAGGGTTATGATGTGGTTACTATACATTATCATAAAGGTATAGACATTGAGTATTGGGTTGATGAACTATCTAAAGAATACTATTTTTCAAGTATTATGTTTATAGCAAGTGTCAATGATAGTTTGCTAGAAGAAGTAAATAAAATGTTTGCAGATGCCAAAATAGAGTATTTTAGAATAACTTTTGCTTCAATACTGGGGGAGGCACATCAATTAATAATAGTGTTCCATAATTATTTAGATAATATGCTTCGATGCTCAGCCAAGCGATTAAAGAATAGCAAGCAAACCTATAAATAAGCAATATATACCCTTAGCTCGTGAGACTATTTGAGTAGGTGAGGGTTGTTGTGTGCTGAAGCACTTTGGGTAGAGAAATATAGGCCCAAAACGCTAGACGAGATGATAGATCAGGAGGAGATAGTAGCTAGGCTTAAGATGTTCGTTAAAGAGAAGGCTTTACCTCATTTACTCTTTGCAGGACCACCAGGAACAGGAAAAACTACGGCGGCATTAGCGTTAGCGCACGATCTTTACGGGGAAGATTGGAGAAGGAACGTTTTAGAATTAAATGCCTCTGATGAGAGAGGTATTCAAACAATAAGAGAAAGAGTAAAAGACTATGCAAGGTCCTTAGCTATAGGAGATGTACCTTTTAAGCTAATAATACTTGATGAAGCCGATAATATGACAAGCGATGCTCAACAAGCCTTAAGAAGAACTATGGAGCTTTACTCAAGAGCTACAAGGTTCTGTCTAATAGCAAATTACATGTCAAAAATAATTGAACCCATACAATCAAGATGTGCCATTTTCAGATTCCAGCCATTACCTAAAGAGCATGTAATTAAGCGTCTTAAGGAAATAGCCGAAAAGGAAAATGTGAAGTACGACGATGATGGTATCGAGGCTATATGGGAGATATGTAACGGCGACATGCGTCGTGCCATAAATACGTTACAGGCGGCAGCCGCGCTGGGTAAGGTAAGCAGGATCGCAGTATATAAAGTCATTGGACGTATAACTCCTACGGAAGTCAGGGAAATGATTGTGCTAGCTTTAAAGGGGGATTTCATAGAGGCACGAAATAAGCTGAGAGAATTAATGATATCTTACGGAGTATCCGGTATCGATATACTAAAGATGATACATAGGGAGATACTTAATCCTAGATCTGGCATTAATATCCCGGATACAGCTAAGATAAAACTAGCCGATACAATAGGCGAAATTAACTATAGACTCGTAGAGGGAGCAGATGAGGAAATTCAATTGAGTACATTACTTGCAAAAATAGCATTAATAGGGAAGGAAATAGGATATAGTTGAGGGATTATTTTTGAGCATTCCCTGGACTATAAAGCATAGGCCTAAAAAGGTTTCAGAAGTTGTCGGTAATGATAAAGCTAAGGAAACATTTTTAGCATGGTTAAAGTCGTGGTCTCCCAAGTCTAAGAATAAAGCAGCCCTATTATATGGACCCCCAGGTGTCGGCAAGACAAGCCTAGTCTATGCCACTGCAAACGAATTAGGATATGAAGTAGTAGAAGCTAATGCAAGTGACGTCAGAACATCCCAAGCATTAAAACGCAGGATATTCAGAGCGGCAACTGAGAGGGCGCTCTTTTCATCTAAGGGAAAAATCATACTTTTAGATGAGGTTGATGGCATAAGTCTCAAGGAAGACAAGGGAGGTATAGACGCAATAATAGAACTAATGTCAATCTCAAGGCATCCTATAGTGTTAACAGCTAACGATCCTTGGGATCCTCGATTAAAATCCCTCAGAAGTCTTTGTCTGCTTATAGAGTTTAGGCCGCTGAAAAAACGCGAAGTAATTAGTGCATTAAAAAGAATATGTGAGAAGGAGGGCATTAACGTAGCCTATGACGTACTTAAAGCACTTGCTGAGAGGGCTAAGGGAGATTTAAGAGCAGCAATAAATGATCTTCAAGCCATAGCTGAAGGCAAAAGCAGAGTATCAGTCGAAGATCTAAATCTACTTGGAGCTAGATATAAACAGGTAAACTACTTTGAAATGACAAGGCAAATTCTCGTCGCAAACAGGATAGAACAAGCAAGAGCTGTGCTCGCTACACCATCCCTTGACTATGAAATGTTATTCCTATATATTAGCGAAAATATACCCTACCAGTACGATAACATTGAGGCTATAGCAGAGGCATATGATGCATTATCAAGGGCGGATATGTACATGGGGAGGATAAAGAGGAAACAGGCATGGGGACTTCTTCCCTATGCATTAAATATGTTAACAGCAGGAGTAGCAGTGATAAAACATAAGCCCAAATTTAAATGGACAAAGTATAGCTTCCCAGAACGTTTAAAATTAATGGCTAAAATGAGAGAGAAAAGAGATGTTAGGAAGGCCATATTAACATCTATAGCGAAAAAATGCCATGTGTCAAGAAGAATAGCCAATACGGAAATATTACCCTTTATAAAGTTCATATATGAGGTAGATAAAAATAAAGGAAAAAAGATACTTAGGTGGCTAAGAATATCAGAAAATAATTTTAAACTTATCATATCGAAGTGAATTATTAAATTCGAATTATTCTTTTAGCAACCTGTAAAGTTTTTTGGATAGCTTCTCTAGAGAAACAGCTGGAATGCTAACCAACGTCGTTTTTCCTCTTATGCCTGGTCCCGAGAGTCGCGCTACTATAATTCCTAATTTTGATAGTGTTCTTATATATTCCCATATTTTAGTATGTTTTCGCGGTCTTTCGTTAAATATTTCACATAATAGCTGGTATTCATTTACAACTTCACCCATTGAAATATATGTTTTTCCAGTTTCTTGAAGTCGTTTTGCTATTGCCAATAAAACTATTTTTTCATGTTTTTTCAGCCTATCAATGCTACTTTTTGTTAGCGTTGGTGCTATATTTTCGTACGCTATCCTCACGTGTTCTGCTGTTACATGATTTAGCCCTTGTCTTTCCGCTATTTTTCCCGCTTTCCATAATATTTCCAGTGCTAATCTTGCGTCTCCTTTGCCTCCTTTGTCAATGCCAACTATCTCGCCTATTATTTCGTAAACGTCCTCAGAAACCGCTTCTTCCCGCATGGCTTTTTCTACAGTTACCCTTGCCTTTAAAATATCGTATATTTCCTTGGCTGTATAGGGGTTAAAGTTAATTATATTGTGAAGTAGTGAACTTTTTATGCTTTCGTCGAGCATTACAAGGCTTGTAACATCTCTTGTCACTAAAATGAAATTTATTCGGATTTCCTCCTCTATAAACTCGTCTGAGACCCTGGCAATATCATATAACACCTCTCCTCCCGAGCGGCTAATTAGATAGTCGATTTCATCGAGCGTAAGTATAAGGTAGCTATTCTTGTTTTCAAGCGTACTCCAGATAATTCTAAAGAGTTCCTGCGTTGAGAAACCCCTCGTCGGGGTTGGTATTTTTAGTTTATCGGAAACGTACTTCATGACAGCATATAGAGTTCTGTTTTTATGGCAGTTCACGTGAATATAAAGTAAATTTACATCCATTTGTTTGGCGTAATCGGAAATATTCTTGCCGAAATACTTACATACAACGGTTTTCCCTGTTCCTACGGGGCCAATTAGTATAACTTTTTGGCATGACGCACCCGGTTTTTCTAGAACTAGCTTAAACATACTAGCTAGTATTTCCAGCTGTTGTCTCCTATGCGGTAGAAAGCTAGGTATATACTCTAACATAAGCTTTGTTTCGTCGATAAATATTCTAGATTTAGAAGTCCATACGTCTGTGATGCTCATAATTCAACACTTAATACCTACATACTCTCTAATTATCTCTATTAGAATGGTATTAATATTTTCAACGTATTTTTTGGTACATAATGTTGCAAAGGAAAATGAGTTTGTTAGGAATTTTATTAAAAGAAGCATCTTTTTCCTAGTGCTGGCATCAACGCCTCTAAACTTTACTAAAATACACATTTTTTGTCTTTTATTTACTACTTCCTCTAATAGCTTATAAAGAATGTCGTATAGTTGTATGAATGTATGAATTTTCTCAAATATATCAAAGATGACTATGCTATGTAAATGTCTTATGCATACATTCGTAAGAATACCGCGTAGAACATCTTTAGGAAGTTTAGAATAGCCTATTAGAACTCCACCTATATGAGGATCATTAATGTTAATTTCACTATCCCATCTAAATAGATAATCCTCAAGATCCTCTGCAACTCTTTTTTCGTGGCCTGGAGTGGTAGTTACCCTAAAGTATGTCTTCATGGTTCAAACGGTAAAAATATAACTCACCGCTATAAAATTTAGTATTGTGTTACACCGTTCTTTAGGACATCCATTAAAAAGCTTAATCATATCCACTAATAGCCTTTTGGTGATAGTTTGAGAAGGTTAGGTAAGGTTATTAGGGCTAAGGGGAGGAAAATAATTGTAAAAGCTACTTTCGCTCCGCGAATTAACCAAATAGTCTATGGATACGATTTAAATCCTATAGGTAGAATAGCTGACGTATTCGGTCCCGTAAATTCGCCGTATGTTTCGGTTCTTCTAAACGTTAATGTCGATGGAACTAAGTATCTAGGTAGATATCTCTTTATTAAGCCAGGGTTTAGGCATAGGAGGTAGTATGAATGGATGATAACTATTCTTGTAATATACTGGATAAATGTCCGAAGTGTGGAGGGCGTGTTATAAAAGATGTAGAGAGAGGAGAAGTAATATGTTTAGATTGTGGATATGTTCTTGAGGATCATATAATTGATCGAGGGCCGGAGTGGAGAGCCTTTGACTATGAACAAAGACTAAGAAGAGAGAGGACGGGAAATCCCGTTTCTCCGATTAAATTTAACAAAGGTTTAGTGACTGAAATTGACTGGAGATTTAAGGATAGTAGCGGCAAATACCTAAGCCTTGAAAAGCGGCCGCAAATTTCCAGACTAAGAAAATTAAATAAAATTACAAGTTTATCACAGTCATCCGAAAAGAATTTCCTAATAGCTTTTGCAGAAATTGAAAGAATGGCCGCAAATTTAGGTCTACCTAAACAAGCAGTAAATGAGGCGGCAATGTTATATAGGAAAGCTGCAAGCAAGAAATTAATAAAGGGCCGATCCATAGAGAGCATGGCGGCGGCATGCATATACGCTGCCTGTAGAACTCACAAAGTTCCACGTAGTTTAGATGAAATATCTGAAATATCAAGAGCCGATAAAAGAGAAATAGGAAGAAGTTATAGACTACTTGCTAAAGAAATACTTCTGAAAATACCGCCATCTAAAGCTATAGATTTTGTCCCTAGGCTAGTGAATACTTTGGGTTTAAGTCAGGAAGTTAGAATGCTTGCAGTAAAAATAATCGAGGAAGCCCGTAGGTTAAGGTTAACTAGTGGAAGAATGCCTAAAGGATTAGCTGCTGCAGCTGTTTATCTGGCTGCAATACTTTATGATCAGAAAAGAACCCAAAGGGAGGTAGCGTTAGCCGCGGGTGTAACTGAAGTTACTGTTAGGAATAGATTTAAGGAACTAGTAGAAAAACTCAATTTCTATGTTTATGTTTAATAACAGGAATTTTTATTCATGATAAGCTAGAAATAAAAAATCCTCTTTTTATATGGTGTTGCTAGATTTAGATTTTCATTTGTTTTATTTAATTTTGGCGAGAGAATCGATTAACAAGAGCTTCGAAGGATCTTTGGAAAGTGTTATTAGTTATAATGGCAACTATATTAACTAGGGTTAAACAGGCAATATTATACAACTGAGATAAATTTGAGGTGACTGGAGTGGCATTAGAGAACGCTACAGGATCTTCTAAAACTAAGGGTTCATTAAATAAGGCTAAACTCAGCATGAAGGAGGAAATATTATTTGAAATTCCTTGCTTTTATTGTAGTAACCTAAATAACTGTGGTCTAGGAGGAGGAATAGATCCTTCAAAATGTAAAAAACTTGAATCGTGGCTACTAAGTTGCTAGCTACAAGTCTGCTCGCATAATTTTAATAGGTTCTACACCACAAAATTACCATAATTGCTCGGAGGGTGAGCTATGCAAAAAATCAGGTGCTTTGTTTCTATAGATATAGAGGATCCGGCTTTAGTAAGTAATATTGTAAATTTTCAGGTAGAACTTAAGAAATTGGGCATAAACATGAAGCTTGTTGAAAGAGAAAACCTACATATAACCCTTAAGTTTCTAGGAGAAATATCCCCTACTCTACTTAAAGAAGTTACAAAACTGTTACATATAATTAAGTTCCAGCCCTTTAACGTAAGAATAGTTGGTGTCGGAGCATTTCCAAACATCGGTAATGCTAGAGTTGTATGGCTTGGCGTAAAGGAAGGGGCAAATGAATTGACTATGCTTCAGTCGATAATAGATAATAATCTAGTTAAGCTAGGCTTTAAGAAAGAGAAGGAATACACTCCTCATGTAACAATAGCTAGAATAAAGGACTGGAGTCGGAGGGGACGCTTGCGGAATTTTCTAGAGGAAAGAACTAATCTTGAGTTTGGGGAAATGAGGGTTACGAATTTTAGGTTAAAACAAAGTATTTTAACATCCAGGGGGCCAATATATAGGACGCTAATTGAGGTTCCTGCTGCAATGTAAAGAGGTAGACATTTTGTCGAAAGAAATATCTCATATTTTGGATACCGTCTTAGAGAGAGTAAGGCCTACATTAGATGAACGTGAAAAAGTACGTATGATAATTGAAAAAATAACGCGTGTGGCGAAGGAGGTATCTAGCGAATTTGGTATTCATTTCGAGGCTAGGGTACTTGGATCGATAGCTAAAGATACGTGGATATCAGGTGATAAAGACATTGACTTCTTCATACTTTTCCCCAAGAAAATTCCAGTACAAGAGCTTAAGGAGCAAGGTCTTATGATAGCGAAAAAAATTGCTGAAAAAATGCATGGAACATACAAAGAAAAGTATGCTGAACATCCATATATAGAGGCGCATATCTCTGGATATACTATAGACATAGTTCCTGCATATCTAATCAAATATGGAGAAAGACCCATTACAGCAACTGATAGAACTACTCTGCATACAATATATATTAATAATAAATTAAGTAGTGAACAAAAGGATCAGGTAAGAATACTGAAGCAGTTCATGAAAGGTATAGAGGTCTATGGTGCTGAAATAAAAGTCGGAGGCTTTTCGGGGTATCTATGTGAACTATTAATAGCGTTTTATGGAAGCTTTTTAGACGTACTAAAGGCAAGTAGATTTTGGAGACCGTGGAGGACAGTTATAGATATAGAAGAATATTATGACACTAGAGACTATAGAAGAATTCTTAAAAAGTTTGCTTCTCCTCTTGTTGTAATAGATCCTGTCGACAAAAATAGAAATGTGGCGGCGGCAGTTTCTATCAAAAGTTTTTCTATATTTAAATTTGCTTCAAAAAGGTTCTTAGCTTTTCCTTCATTAAAATTTTTCTTCCCTCCTGAAGAGAGGCCTTTATCTCGTGCAGAATACCTATCGAAGATAGCTAAGCGTGGTACCTGCATTTTAGGTTTACGTCTTCAAATAACTCCCATATCTCCGGATATACTCTGGGGACAAATCTTCAGGACATTAAAAAGTCTAAAGAAGTTCCTGGAGAGGAGAGGTTTCCGTGTCATAAGTGAAGGAGCATGGAGCGATGAAGAAAGTGAGGTAATATTTCTAGTGGAAGTAGATAAGGAGAAATTAATTCCTCTCGAAAAACACATGGGACCACCCGTAGGATCAGAAGAAGAGGATAATTTTATCCGAAAGTATCTCGAAAACACTAGGGTTCTCTCGGGACCCGTAATTGAGAATAGGAGATGGTATGTATATAGATTGAGGGAGAGGGTAGAGGTCGAAGAAATAATTAGAAGTCATATTAATGAAATTAGTTTTGGAAAGGATTTGTCAAAACATATCAGTAGCTTAACTTTCGGGAAGAATGAGGAAGTATTCGATTTCTCACTAAAAAATAGTTATAGAAAATATTTAAGAAAATGGTTGGATAAGAAATATTCATGGATGACATGAAGCATTACATGATTTCAAATTATGTAAGGAGATACGATGCCAACCTAGCTAAAGTTATCTGTTATCCATTTTCTAATGTTAGAGAGCAGTTTTTCAATAGAATGAATGATCTTCTAAAATTGGGTGTAGATAAAATATTTTCGCAAGGAAGAGTGCAAATAGGGAAAATAAGGGTTTTAGGAAAAGGCCATACGAGCATAGTAATTCTAGGCGAAAGAAGGGGTCTTAAGGTTGCTATAAAAGTACTAAGATTGGATGCAAATAGGAAGAGCATGAAGAGAGAGGCATTAATGTTAGCAAGAGCTAACGCGGTATCCGTAGGACCTAAGTTCATTACTTTTTCAAAAAATTTTCTTATTTATGAATATGTAGAAGGCGTATTACTTGGGGAGTGGATACTTAAAGTAAATAGTATAGATCTTCTGAGGAGAGTTCTAGTAATACTTGCTCAACAGACGTGGAGGCTGGATTCTATAGGCTTAGTACATTTAGAACTCAGTAATCCGAAGAAGCATATTATTATAGAGAAAAGTACCTATAACCCCGTTATAATAGACTTTGAAACTGCAAGCTTTCTATCAACTAAGTCGAATTTAACACGAGTAATACAATACTTTCTACTAAATCCTAGGCTAAAGAATGAGCTTTTAATGTCTCTACGGGAGAAAATAAGTAAAGAAGAGCTTTATCGGCTTTTAAAACTGTACAAAATCAGGAGAGAATGGAAGGTAGCCAAGGAAATAATTTTCATGATTAGTAACGCCGGGGGTGGGATTTGAACCCACGAGGGCCGTTTGGCCCACAGGCTCTCCAGGCCTGCGCCTTAGTCCACTCGGCCACCCCGGCGAAATAAATAACTGCTGTAAACGCTTATATATGTTCCTCTAGCTTGTGCTGTTGAAAGGTAGGCATCCGGCTAGTTTAGCGCTTTGATTTCCACATTTTCGGGTAAGTGCCTGGTTGCATTATTACTCTCTTTACCTTAACGGCTATACCTCTCTTAGAGCTAACCATTTCTTCGCTTCTCATAAGTGCTTGACCTAACGCTACAAGTTCGTTCTTTTTCGTCATTACAGCTACTAAATCGCCTTTCTTTATTCCAACATTTACTCGTAATATACCGGTAACAGCTAACATGGCGCCATGGCAAATAGCATCGACCGCACTATCTCTAATTATGACTTTAGGTAAATGCTTTACGCCCTCTTCTACTGGTAGAATCACTTTTCTCAAGTATTTCTCGTTACCTTCTTCCTTCCATAGCATGTATGAATCCGAAACATCGTACATCGTTACCAAATTTTCTTCTTCTGTGAATGGTCCAGCTTTTGTACGCCTCAATTCCTCCATGTGCGCGCCACATCCAAGAGCTTCTCCGATATCATGACAAACTTTTCTCACGTAAGTTCCAGCCTCGCACCCTATCTTAAATAATACCCTTCTACCACGTATCTCCAAGATATCTATGTAGTATATTCTCCTTATCCTCAGTGTTCTTTTGACAGATGACCTTAGCGGAGGGCGTTGATATATTGGACCGACGAATTCTCTAATTACCTTCCTTAATTCTTCCTCCTTAAAATCTTTATGTAACATCATTAAACATATGTATTCTTTACTAGCTTTCTGAATCGCTTGAACTATTTTTGTTGCCTTCCCAAGCATTATGGGGAGTACTCCCGTAACCTTGGGATTTCCCCGCGCTCCTTAAGGGGAGCGCTCTAGGGTTCCAGCATGACCAGCCCTGTTAATATTGAGGATTTTCTTTATCCAAGCCACTACTTCATGACTGGTTGGCCCAGGCGGTTTATCAAGGTTTATTATTCCACATTTTAATAACTGTTCTATAGGTCTTTCCCAAGGGTTAACTCCGTAGTCGGAGGGAGGCTCATCATCTCTAATTAATACCTCCATAGAAAATACCTCATCAGCTTAGAGATATACGGACTTGTTTACGCATTTCGTTTATTAATCCTGCCTCGATTAGAGCCTTAGATACTTCTTCATCGCTAGCGCCTTTGGATATATTTATTTTATGTTCTGTGGGTTCCAGATGCTTTATATTTGCTCTTCTTCTCTTAACACCTGTAACTGGCTTAGGACCCGTGATAAGTACGTACTTATCATCAATTATATCAACTATTACGCATTTTTTGCCAGCTTCCCGTCCTGCTATCTTAACACATATTCGACCAACATCAAATATTCTAACCATAGCAATCCCTCTTTTCTCTCAAACTAGGATAATATTTTAATTTTTCGTTGTCTCTGAAAACTGTCCAGTTAGTGTTTTTGCTGGAATTATTTTACTTGATGCATATACGGTGTTGGAGTTAGCATTATAATAGATGCTTCTCGCTAAACGCTACCTTTAGACCGGATCACTACACGCTAGCGTAAATCACGTAAACAGAGTGAAAACTAGCATCTAAACTGGAGAAAACCCTATCGCTTATCCAGCTAAATACAGGCAAACATATCCAGCAGCTTCGCACTACGCCACAATACAGCCAGATTATGGCTGGCGAGAAGCAACAGCGGGAGAACGATAGCCCTCTCAACAGTCTTAGCGTAAAGAATACGCCTACGCTTAGCTATATACCCAAAAACTTGCTCACAGAGCTTCCTAGCCCAGTAATAGTTCATATCAACCCTTAACCCTAGGGGCGCCTTACCCTTAGGCCTAATCGTTACGGTAATATCACGCCTCAAACAGACCAGCAGAAGCTGCCTACACCAAAACTCTCCATCACCTATTAAAACCGCCCTACGGGGAATAACCTCAATTAACTCGGCTAAATGCTAGCGTCTCCTCGAATCAGCGAAGGAGTCGAAGCCTACGTAGGTGTAGTCCACAGCATAGTAGATGTAGTCCATTAGCCTACGGCCGAGCTTTCTAGCGTAGAGGATAGAATTAGCCTCCTCCGCTCCATCCCGCGTTTATAGGATTTCTCAATATCTTTTAGTAGCTTTTCCTCTAGGGATGTTTGACAGCTTATGCACGTAGCTTTTATCTGAAGCGTTTCTGGGGCCAGCTCTCCCCTTCTATGTTGCCCACCTACTTCTTTAGTCTTAATCTTTCTCTTCAGCTTTAGTATCCACCGCTTTATTGCTTCGGGGCTTCTTCTCTTCAAGCTCTTCTTCTCGAGCTCTCTAGCTACCTGCCTTAGGCTTAAACCTAAGGATAGAGATATGTTGTTTCAAACACTATATTGTAGGAGGTTCGTTGTCTTTAATGTATGGATAAAGCAGGAAAGCCTTTCTAGAGACAGCGAACCCCCACAAAAACATTAACCGGATAGTCTTAAGTAATGAGAAAAAAATAAATGCTTGTTAGTAGAAGAGAGGTTAGCGAAAAATATTCGGTGAGAAAAATGGTTGTCAGGCGTGAGAAGAAGTCTAGAAGCTTAAGGGGATGGCGAACACATGG
>QMRD01000002.1 GCA_003649225.1 Thermoprotei archaeon
AAGGCTAGTACTATTACGCTATCCACAAGAGGGTCTTTTAAGACAGCTTCAATAGCTTTAATGTACATATCCGTCGTAGCCGACCCCGTTAAGTCTATCGGATTATTAGTAACAGCAAACTTCGGAAAAACTCCTTCATCCTTGTATTTTTCAAATAATTCTTTCGTGTCCTTACCTAATTCCCCTACTTTTAACCCACATAATTCACAGGCATCAGCTGCCATAACTCCTGCTCCGCCACCATCCGTCACTATTGCAACATTAGGTCCTTTTGCTGGTGGTTGTGAAACTAGTGCTTTGCCTATTATGAAAAATTCATTCATAGTATATGCCCTAATTACTCCACACTGCTTAAACGCAGCATCGTATATTTCATCTCGACCAGCTAACGAAGCGGTATGCGATAAAGCCGCTTTTGCCCCAGCTCTGGTTCTACCAGCCTTAAATGCAACTATAGGCTTTTTAAGAGTTACTTGACTAGCTATTTCCATAAATTTTCGTCCATTTTTCAGGCTTTCAATATATAGCATAATGGCACGCGTCTTTTCGTCATCCGCTAGGTAGGCTAGTAAGTCAGCGTCATCTACGTCGATACGGTTTCCGTAGCTAACGAATATTCTTATTCCTATGCCCTCGCCTGAGAAATAGTCAAGCGAAGAAACGCCGAATGCTCCGCTTTGCGTTAGAAAAGAAACAAAACCTTGCGGGGGCCTTGGTGCTGCCTCGACTTCTACTCCCGGCTCTATAGGCTTATTAGGAGGTAAAAAGAGTGTGTCTACTCCCGTATACATGTTGAGTATGCCAAGGCAATTAGGGCCAATTATTCTAATACCATATTTCTTCGCTATATCTAATACCTTATTTTCAAGTTCCTTGTTTCCAACCTCGCTAAACCCAGCACTTATTATTACTGCAGCTGGACAATCTATTTTCCCAGCATCCTCTAGGACCTTAGGTACAACTGCGGCTGGTACAACTATAATACATAGGTTGGGCTTTTCGGGCAAGTCTAATAATGAAGAATAACATTTTACTCCAAGTATTTCATCTGCATTAGGATTTATAGGATAAACTTTGCCTTTAAATAATCCTCGCTTCTTGTTCTCGAGAAAATTGCTTAAAATTACATGTCCCGGCTTTGACGGGTTTCTTGATGCACCAACTACCGCCACTACAGATGGCTCGAAGAAATATTTTAATTTGGTATTTTCCGATAACATACCTATCCCCCTATGATTAAATCAACCCTTCTTTTAGTCGGAGTATTAGGAAGTATTAAGAAGCCACAAGGATTATCATCCACAAAAATTAAAAAGATAGCTTCCTTCGGGTATTCGGGAACATAAAGCCTAATTCTATAAAATCCGTTGCTAGACGATCTATAGATATTTATCGCAGTTTCATTATCTGGAGGTATTTTTATTTGTGTAATATTAATAGGGTTATTTGTATCATTACGAAGCATATGTAGCTGTATTGTTTGATGGGGTACCGTTCTATTACGACTAAGGATATATCCGAAGATATCAATGCACTTACTGGCATTTCTAATAGATCCTAGGGACCTTACGTGTAACTCATTTTCATGCTCCTCAATTAGTATCAAAACAATATCAGCATTGAACCTATTGAGTACTATAATGCCTTTTTTACCCGCCTCGTAATCCACCTTAATTTTTAGGAGATACGTTGTATTCATTCCGATTTCAGTTTTTAGGAAAAACGTTTCTTCGTAAATAAAGGGGAAGCCTACGATAATTACTGGAGTTTCATCGTAGAAAACTATTCTCGAAGTAAAACGCTCTATTGTCTCAAACTTAATATCGGATATATTTCCAGGAATCGCAGCTAATGCAACATAATTATCAGGTATGCTCGCATCATATATTATTTCTCCGCAAAATTTCTCAAAAACGAACTTTGGTCTATGGGTAAAGCTCGCTATTAAGCAAGCTGCAGTTATTATGGATAGTATACATACCGCCAGTAAGCGGCTCTCCTTCATGGCTACTCACTCCACTGCAGTAGATTGTTTAAGAGTACTACTTTATTTGGTTTATGATGATAAAACTCCGCATTCTTAATGAAGTGGGCTATACGCCTAAGTATTTCTTCTTCATCGTCATGAAACTCCTTAAAATCATACTTATAGGTTAGCATCCTTATTATCTCTGGCTTTACGACAAAATCCTTTCTAAAGTCATTATCTCTCCTAAAGTATATCTCATCAAACGATATCCTGAACTCATTAAGCTGATTAATTGTAGCTTCTCTCAGCCTCTCAGGCCTACCTGTAACAATTACCACTTTGTAGCCCTTATTAACCGCTCTATAAACATAAGAAATACCTAATGGCCTAGGTCTATCTAGGGAGAGAAACCTTTCGCTTAGGAAAAGCTTCCAGAATAAACTCTTGCTTTCGCCGGATAACTCCTCTATAGCTTTTACTCCAACAATCTCTAGACATTTTTTCAACCTGATAGTATTATCTATCAGTACCCCATCTATGTCAAAACACGCAGCTAACAAGCTATCACCTAAGCAGGTATTTCTCCAGAACCCCCTCTTCTTTTAATGCCTTTATCCAGTCAGTGTTTCCAGGCTTATACCCTTCTACTTCCCTGCCTTCTACTATTTTTAGAATTTCCTCCACGACTTCTTCAGGATTTTTATTCGTAGTGTTTATTTCAAAGACCTTATCAATCCCAAATTTTTCTACCGCCTCAACTAATAAAACATCCAGTATTTCTGCTAAAACATTCTCCTTTATCTTAGCTTCTGGGTATCCCCTCTCCATAAGCCTTCTCTCTAATACAAGCGGATGTAGCCTTAAAACCACCACCTTGTCTATGTACTCGAGCGGTACTGCTTCAACGATATGTCCCTCAATTACAATATTACACCCCGCCAAAGAATTCGCTAAGACCTCTTGAATAACGCGTCTTAGTTTATTAATATCTACTTCATAGCTCTTCCGTTCCTTATCATAGCCAATTAATACATTATATTTTTTAGCTAACTCAGCAATCGAAAAATAGGGACAAGATAGCTTCTTTGACAATAGTTTTGCGACAGTTGTCTTGCCAACGCCTGGCGTTCCAGTTATGAAAATTGTGCCTGCCATGAACTCTACCTGATTCCAAGTCTCTTCCTCTCTTCCTCCCAGTCCCTCACTATATCCCTAATAACAGATGCTACCCTATCCATATACTTGATGGGAATTCTCTCCCCACCTAACGGATTAGTAGACAATTCCACGGTATAGTAATCATTCTGGGGTAGCTTAGTAATGATTATTTCATTGTCAGTCATTATCTCTCTTTCGTCGGTCCTAAATATGTACTTGAATTTGAACCTCTTAACTCTCCTTCCGTCAGGGTATTCCTCCTCTTCAAGTTCCTCTATATCCTTAGCTCTCTCTACGTAGCCTGTTGTCAGATCTTTGAGCCTAGTGTAGAGGAATGAGAAGAATAAGATGGCTTCAGCCTCTCCTATCTTTCCGGGCAAACCAACTCTCTTTCCGGTATACGCCTTTAAGTATACCTCTTCACGCTTCTCCCTCTCCTTCTCCTCTATCTTTAGCCTTTTAACTTTGGTAGGTGAGTACATGAAAGCAGCATTAATAGCAGGTTTAAATGAAGAGATCATTGAAACCATTATAGCAATGGCTATCATAATAATGCTCCAGAACCATTCCAGCTTTGGGCGAACCATTAACGGTTGCCCACCTATCAGCATAGGGATGGGTATTGGATGTTTAGATAGATATGCTATCACTCTGAATGTTGCTAAACCTGATATGTATCCTATTCCACCTCCTAATAACCCATAAACTATAGATTCAGCAAGAAATAGCATGGCTATTTGTGTTGGGTTAAAGCCTATTGCATTGAATATAAATATCTCCCTCCTCCTTTCGTGAACAATACTGTACATAGTTACTATTACGTTGACGCTGACGATAAGTATGGGGACTATAAAAGCTATATTCTGCTCGAAAATGTTTTCCGTATACTCTCCTACATATGCTTTGAAACATTTATCTTTTAACGCTATCCATGCAATATAGCCTGTACCCTTTCTTTCTATATATTCCCGTGCAAGAGAAATTGGATCTACGTCGCTCTTAACTGAGAGAGCTATACTAGCAATTTCAGAAATACCTTCTAGTTCCTGCCTCATGAAATTCCAGTTTAATATGACCATGTCAGTTGAGTTTACATGAACAAGTTCATTATCTATTTCTATTAATGGTCTAAGACTTTCACCATCTATGTCCTTCAGGTCATCGAATGCATCCTCCGAGAGTATACCCACTACTTTTAATTCATATTTTACTGGTATGGCTCCACTCAAAACTAGTTTAACTGTATCTCCTACGCCTATCCCTAGGCTTCTTGAAATGCTTGAGGGAATGATTATAGCGTATGTATCGTTTATTTTATTGAAATCGCCAGAAATCAAGCAAGTCGATATTTTACTGAAATATTCCTCATTAGATGATAATCCTAGTAGCGCATATAGCTTAACCTTCCTTCCTTCACTATTCTCTATCGTAAACCACTCTTTCTCTACGTCTATAGGCCTCGTGTATATCCTCGGCGAAATCTTGGATATCTTACCTGTAAGCAGGAACCATCTGTAATCCGAATAGTAACTGAGCCATAAGTATTCCCCTGTACTTGCGTTTAGATGCTTTATCAATATTCCCTCAGCCTTACTGCTCTTAAGTATCTCATCTAGCCTTATGCCGTAGACTGTTGAAATAGATGCTAAGACAGTAAAGGCCCATATTAGGGCGGCTAATGAAAATACTGTAATCAATGTTCTAGTCTTCCTAGTTTTCGAATACCTTTTTGCCACTGAGAATGTTATAGCTATTAAACTTCTTCTTTGAATCTTCCCGGGTATATCAGGTTCCTTAATATGCCTGGGCAGTATGAAAATTAAAACTAATACTCCAAGTAATGAAGCAATCACCGACTCTAAGAATAATGTTCTTTCAACTAAATGAAAACCAGGGTATACAAGTATGAAAACCAGTATAAGCCCTAGGTAGAATAGAGGATATGAAAGCATTTTCCTCTTATTATCTTCGAAGAAGTAGAAGGCTAAGGTAACAGCAAATATTGACAAAAACACTGGTAATAGGGACGCACCTTCAATAGCCACGGTCCTCATAAAGTTCATCCTGAGTACTAAGTATTCTCTTGCTATAACGTATGCCCTCTCCAGCTTATCAATGATTAATTCCACATTCTCTCCTGTTACAGGAATATTGCTTGCTTCCTCTACTAGGGCCTCCGCTCTGCTCAATTCTTCCCTTTCACGTGCTATAAAAAAGCCATAGGTTTCCATTTCATCAAGCTCTTTTCTAGTTACTGCTATATCTGACTCGACTAACTTAATGGCATTTTTAATAGACCAAGGTGTTATGTCCACGATTAATGGAGGGCTCTGTGTACTAAGTTTGTATGGACTCTCCCTGTTCCCTATGGGTATCGTTATATCTACAACATATGGCTTAGGGTATCTTTTGACATCCACAACTCTTGTGTAGACTACTAGTAGAAAGTCATAGTTAGCTGGAACCAGAACCAGCCTTTCAAAAATGGCATTTTTAGGTAATATCTCGTATTCAATAGCCTTTTCGAAGTTTCTCCATAGCGTATTGTCATAGGTTGATATTAGTTTAGGCTTTACATTTAATGTTCCTCCTTCATACGTAATAATAGCATTACCAGCATTCAATATCTCTGAATAAGGTCTTCCCTCAGTATCATATACTGAACACTTAATGTACCCTCGCCAATTGCCACCAATATAGACAATAGATCCGTTGACTATTACAGACGCGGAGGGATATAATGTTACATTAAGTTCAACAAGAGAAACATGTTCATACATATGGATGTCAAGAACTACAGGTACATAGTCAAGTTCCCCCTCTGCGGAGACATGTGCTACATATACCTGATATCTTGCATATATATCTTCAACCGAGAACTCAAAGAAACCATTTTCATTCGTCTCAACATAATATTTTCCATTAGGTAATCTTATGAAAAACTCCTCTGTTATAAATGAATAGTCATGCAGAAAAATACGAGCACCTTGGATCGGATTACCGTTGGGATCCTTCACGTAGCCTTTAACAATAAGGGTTACTTTCGCTCTGACATTTATATATGGATATACTCCGAGTAGAGTGACCATAAATATGATCGTAAATAACTCTCTGATAGTCTTATACTTCATCTGAATCACCTAATAGGCGGGGTTGCTTTCTATTCTATAAATCACGCCCCTTATTTATCTTTACCCCTTTGACTATACCTTAATTTATTAGATAAATCACCGTGTGTCTAAAAATAACGCCTCCTAATTAAGAAAACTCCTTTGCTTGCGTAAAGTATGATGTTCTGGATTCGACTAGAGGACTTTAATAAGAAAAGTAAGAGTAGCTATATGAGAAGAAAGTATATTTTTGCTAAAACAATAAGGAATGCGTTCAAGTTACTCGAAAAAGCCTCTATATATGTACGAAAAACTTTAAATAATTGGTTATAAAATCTTCTTAAACACGATAGGGGTGCTTAGGCTTGTCGTCCCAACGTAAACCTAGGTTAAATTTAATAATAATAGGTCACGTAGACCACGGAAAGTCTACGATGATGGGGCACCTACTGTACCTCACTGGTGCAGTTGACAAGAGAAAGTTCAAGGAAATAGAGGAAATGGCAGAGAAAATGGGAAAGGAGTCATGGAAGTATGCATGGATCTTGGATAAATTTAAAGAGGAAAGAGAAAGAGGACTTACAATTGACCTTGCATTCCTGAAGTTTGAAAGCAAAAAGTATGAATTCACAATAATAGATGCTCCAGGTCATAGAGACTTCGTGAAAAACATGATAACTGGCGCATCACAAGCAGACGCAGCTATATTAGTGGTATCGGCTAAGCAAGGTGAATACGAAGCAGGTATAAGTGCGGCTGGTCAGACGAGAGAGCATATATTTCTAGCTTCAACAATGGGCATTAGACAAATGGTTGTAGCAGTAAATAAAATGGATACAGTAAATTATGAACAAAAGAGATATGAGGAAGTTAAGCAAGGGATATCAAAATTACTGAAAATAGCAAGGTATAACCCTGCGAAAGTACCGTTTATCCCTGTCTCAGGTTTAAAGGGTGATAACTTAGTTGAAAGGAGTCCTAATATGCCATGGTACAAGGGACCCACACTGATAGAAGCTCTTGACCTCTTTGAAGAGCCTCCAAGACCTGTCGATAAGCCCCTCAGGATACCCATTCAGGATGTATACTCCATAACAGGAGTTGGTACAGTACCAGTAGGCCGAGTTGAGACAGGAGTATTAAAGCCAGGTGATAGAGTAATATTTATGCCTCCAAAGAAGGTCGGTGAAGTAAAATCTATAGAAATACATCACCGCAGAGTGGACCAGGCAATACCAGGTGACAACATTGGATTTAACGTGAAAGGTATTGCTAGAGATGAAATCCGTAGGGGAGACGTATGCGGACATACTAATAATCCACCCACAGTTGCGGAAGAATTTGTAGGGAAGATCTGGATATTCTATCATCCAACGGCTATTGGCGTGGGCTATACACCAGTTTTACACATACACACTGCAACAGTACCTGTTCGATTCACAGAGTTAATAGCTAAAATAGATCCAAGAACTGGAGCAACTATTGAGGAGCATCCATCATACCTAAGACAGGGAGATTTTGCAGTAGTAAGATTTAAGCCGCTAAAACCTGTAGTGGTAGAGCTTAGATCCGAATTTGAACCACTGGGAAGATTTGCTATTAGAGACTCAGGAAGAACAATTGCAGCAGGCATAGTCACTGAGGTAAAGAAAGCCCAAATATAAAGTAAGAATCTAAGCGAAAAAACGGTGCACAGTAATGCCGAGATACGTAAGAATAAAGTTAATGAGTACATCAATTAGTGAACTCAATAGTGTGTGTGAAGAAATCAAAGCTATAGCCAAGAAGACAGGAGTAAAAATACGTGGTCCCATACCGCTCCCAACTAAGCGTCTTGTAGTGACTGTTCGAAAGGCTCCTTCGGGAGAAGGAACTCATACCTTCGATCACTGGGAGATGAGAATACACAAGAGAATTATCGACATGATTGCTGACGAGCGAGCCATGAGGCAATTAATGCGTGTACGAGTGCCTAAATCAGTTAAAGTGGAAATAGAACTAAGATAAAGCTCCGTATTTCTTTAAACTTCTTTATCATCTTCTCTTCCAAATATCTTTTACAAGATATACTAGTCTAATACATTGAATAACATATCTAATAGAAAAGTATTAATATCACTTTCTTTACTTTTGTAAAAGAGGGGAATATAAATGGAAAGAAGATCATTTAGGTTAACCGATAAACAACTTCAACTTCTTAAGCTTCTATTGAAAAAGAGTAAGTCAATGCAGATATTTACCGTAACTGAGACTCAAAATGAACTTGCTAAAGAACTCGGAATAACTAGACAAGCATTAAATGTCCACTTGAGGAAACTAAGAGAAAATGGTCTAATTAGAACAGGTCGAGGATTTATAGATTTAACAGAGAAAGCATTAGAAGCACTTGGCGTAAAATCAGCTGATGTGTTTGTACTTGTGAGAGTAGAGCCTAGAATGAGAAACCATGCTTATGCACGGATAAAGGCCCTACCAGTAGAGAAAATTTATAGAGTAACTGGAGAAATCGATTTAATAATAGTAGTAAATCAGGCACATTTAGATGAATTTCTGAGAAAAATATCTAGAATAGAGGGAGTAGAGGAAACAGTTACACATGTTGTTATAGAATCTATTAAATAAGTACCAGATAGCGGGCCCGGTGGGATTCGAACCCACGACCTACGGCTATCTCCCACGATTAACCGGAGGCCGCCGCCCTATCCACTAGGCCACGGGCAATAATGTTTACGCCATCAGATTAAAATAAACATTACCATTTAGCTAAGAAAGTAGGATTATGGCATTGTGAATATTCCTGCATGGGCTAATATAACTGTTGCTATGAGTATGAAAGCCGAAATAACTACGTATTCAGGCCTTATTTTAATCCCTCGGATTTCTTCTTCAAAGAACCTCATAAGTCCAGCTCCTGACAAAGGTGGCGGTGCCTCTTCACGGCGTCTTCTTCTTGACATGAAGCGTCACCATATATAACCTCTATAATACCCATTAATATCGTTTATGCGAGAAATCATGTTTAGCGATAGTTAAGAAAAGAGTGATGATGAGTAGCAATTAGGATGAAAAAGGAAAAATGTGAAAGGCAGAATAAATACAAATAGTAGTCTGGCTGGTATTGAGGCGAAAAGAATATCAGTCTCTTGCTGGGAGTTCATTTGGGGATAGGCATGTCTAAACGTGTGTCTGATGATGCAACACCCGCTGAAGTGATACAGATAGTTGGTAGAACGGGTGTCGCTGGCGAGGTTACACAAGTGAGGGTCAGAGTACTTGAAGGACCCGAAAAAGGCCGTATATACGTCAGAAACGTGAAAGGACCTGTAAGAGTTGGAGATATTCTAATGTTAAGAGCACTATACGACCACAGAAAAATAAGTACCAGATAGCGGGCCCGGTGGGATTCGAACCCACGACCTACGGCTATCTCCTGCATTAGGAGGCCGCCGCCCTATCCACTAGGCCACGGGCCAAGTGAAAATATTGTTTCTCTCTAATATATCCTTTACTGACTAATGGTACTCCTTCAAATGTTAAAATATCCGACCTATGTTTAAACCTGCTGCTCTATGCTCTTTCTTGGATAATTAACTTAGCCAGTACACCTCATTTTACATTAATTAACTATAAGCACAGAAAGCCATTAAAATTTTATGATTCCATCCAAATAATAATCCCCCATCATTCTCTCAGTCATTTTCCTGTAGAAGTCCCTTTTTCCAATACTTACAAATTTTATACTCCTTCTAGATAACCTAAATGTTAATTTATCTTTCGCTTTTAACGTTACTCTGCTCAATCCACCATCTAATAATGCCATGCAACTTCCTGATAAAACTTCAACGGATACCTTCCTGTTAGGAGATAATATCACAGGTCTTAAAAAAGTTGAAAAAGAACAGATCGGAACTACTTCAACTATATTAAGTCCCTCTTCTATAATTGGACCTCCCGCTGACAAAGCATGCGCTGACGACCCTGTACTTGTCGAAAGAATTAAACCATCAAGCCTAGTTTGGAATAATGTATGATCATCTACGGATACCTTCACCTTTATAAGTTTACCATGGCTCCCAGATAAAATAACGAGATCATTTAATAAGTAGTCTCTAAACGACCCTAATACTACCTTACCTAATCTTCTCTTAATAATACAGAACTTCCCCTCTATAATACCATCTAAATATTTTAATAGGTCGCATAAAGGGAATTCGCAGAGAAAACCAAGCGATTTAAAGCTTACTCCAAGTATTGGAGGAGGATGAAAATCAAAGTACCTCGTTACGTAAAGAATAGTTCCATCCCCACCAATCGTAATGAGTATGTCGGGTCTGTTTGCCCTAAGATCCCCAAAATACATTTTTCCTCTAACGTAACTGTTCATTAGCATGGACCTCAGAAATTCATCTAGCAACACTTCGCATTTTTTCTGCTCACACCTTCGAACAATACTCGCTATAATATTAGCAATTTTATCAAAGACTTTTTTACGCGTAAAAATGCCAATTTTCACTTTTTAACCTCCATAATCATCGAGATAATCAATAGTATAAGAAAAAGAAATACTATTGCATAGAAAAGAAACTTATCTTTACTTGCTAAAAGGGATATTACTCCAATGTACGGGATTATAAGAAGAACCTTTCCTTTTATTTTACTAGACTTTAACCATGTATATGGATTGTTAGGGATCATTCCTGGATCAGGGGAAGCGTTTGCATCTCCCTTCATTAAAAAGTAATATTCGCTATCTATTTGCGTCTTATTTATTACTCTATGTACTATGGGACTTCCCCAGAGGCCCTTGTATACAATTATATCGCCTACTTTGATGTCCTTCGGATTACATCCTATAATGACTAGTAGATCTCCTACATGTAATGTGGGCTCCATGCTATAGCTTGATACAACAGCTAATGGAATATCAGTTCCTAATGGTAGAGATAATAAGTAATTTATGTCGAGAACATGGAAAATGAGCAGTAATGCAAACATTAATAGAATAGCATATTGAAAAAGTACATTGATGGCATGGGGCTTCTTCATGATCATGTCCTCCACTACCGATATTTTATCTGAAGAGATATTAATTAAGTTATTATTATTCTAAACTTTTGAAGATATTTTATCTCGCTGCTAGAGCTATTCTTTCGATCTCTTCTTTCTTTCTAATGGCGTAAGAATTTGGATCGCCGTTCGCCGTATTAATTATTTCGTCGGCCAAGGCTTCTTCTATGGGTTTAGGGTTATTGAAAGAAGCCTTTCTTGCTCCTTCCGCTATAAACCTAAGTGCCAAATCTACCCTTCTTTGCGGTGAAATATCAACAGATACGTGGTAAAGAATGCCTCCATAGACTATTCTGGTAGTTTCCTCCCTTGGTGCTGCATTTTCAATTGCCCTTATCAGTACTTGAATCGGATTTTCGCCAGTTCTGACATGGATTATCTCGAAAGCATGCTTAACTATATTTATGGCAAGATGTTTCTTCCCTGCATTTTTACCAGGGCGCATTAACTGATTAACTAGCCTCTCCACAATATTTACCTTAGACTTCCCGAATCTAACATGCTCATGCCGTCCTTCAGAATGCGGAATATAAACTGGCTTAAGAGATATATAGCGTCTTAATCCGGGATCACGTATCTTTATATCCCTGAAGGACCATTTATTAAATAGCTTTACCTCTTTACCATCAAAGGTGGTTATTTCCTCAGCCTCCACGCTCATACTCCGCACCTATTATATCTATAAGCACTACTCAGGCATACTAATTAAGTTTTCTCTACAAAATTCCGCATTTCCAGTTAATTTATCTTTTTTCGCCCAAGAGAGTATGACTTAACAGAAAAACGTTCCATTGGGAGAAGATATATAAGCGTTTACAGCAGTTATTTATTTCGCCGGGGTGGCCGAGTGGACTAAGGCGCAGGCCTTGAGAGCCTGTGGGCCAAACGGCCCTCGTGGGTTCAAATCCCACCCCCGGCGTAAAACAATTTTGTAAATTTAGTCTAGTACTCCAATGTATATGTTGTCTTTATTTCTAACTATTTTGACCTTGACTTCATACCCTACTGGGGCTTCCTGCCTACCGGGCGGAATAACTGTTATTACTCTTCCTCTTGAGACAGCTAACCATTGTCCTTTCAACCACCCGGGCCCTATTATTCTAGCTGTGGTCTTTTCGTTGAGCTTAAATCTCAGTGGTATGGGTTTACATTTCACTATATTAAAATCCCGAACAGGATCTAGAATTAACCTTACTTTGTATTTTTCTTCAAGTCTTTTAAGATAAACGTAGAACCTCTTCCACGATACCTCTCTTACACCCTTAGGTTTCCTGCCATACTTATGTGCGATATATTTTTGAATACCTAAGGGTGGTACTCGTTTGCCAGCACCTATTTTTAATGCAAACCGAATAATCTTCTCTATCTCTCTATCATTAACTCCCGGTAGCCATACGGGAGCTATGAGGATATCGATCTCGGTCGATTTAGCTATATATTCGGCTATCTCAGCTATTTTCTTCACGTCGTAAGCCGGTGTTCCAGAAATATATCTAGCTAAGTCTTCATCTAATGCATCAATCGATAAATTTACCCTAGTTAAGCCAGCTGCTTCAAGTTCGTCTATAAGATGGTAAGAAAGCCCGAATCCGTGAGTTTCCAGACAGATCGTCTCTACCTCCTCTATATTAGATAATTCTTGAACAAGCTCCACAAGATGTCTATATGTTATGGGATCCCCTGCTGCATCGATATATGCATGAACACGGCTTAATTCCTTCTCTCTGATAGCTATTCTGAACTCATGAATTAGATGATCTAAGTGCACGATATATTCGGTTTGTCTATTTCTGCTATTAGGACCGGCATCAACCGAACAGAATATACAGGATAGATTACAGAGCGAGGTAGGTCTAATCTGAATTAAATTAGTTCCTCTATCTATTAGTCCGAATGCCACGTGTCCAATTAAGGGGCAATCATGCGGTATCTCGAAAAGTCTAGCCACAAAGAAAAACACGCTCCGTTACAAATATTTCTTCCTCTATCACTTATTATACAGTCTAAATAATAAAGAACTCATCCTAAGGTGACTGAATGGACGAGAAGGATCTGGAGATAATTAAAATGAAAAAATTGCTTAGCTTACAGAGGAAACTCTTAGCTAAGAGTAGAAAAGAGGAGCATAGGATTGATTACGAGGAGATCTTTCTTAGACATTTAGATAGCAAGGCCAAGAAAATTTATGAAAAAGCTAAGCAGCAATACCCCGAAGTAGCGAGAAAAGTAGCATTAGCTATTTCGAAGTTAATTTTGGAAAGGAAACTAGGTGGGATATTAGATAGTGTAACTCTCTATGGCATATTCTATGAACTAGGATACCCGATTCGCTTAGAAACAAGGATAGTATATAAATCCAAGGGTAGAGTAAAAAGCATAAGTGAACTAATTAAGGAAGCTTAATATGCAGAGAAAGAAAACTCTAAGGGTTCTATTCGATACAAATTTTCTGCTGTTACCTGCGAGATATAATTTAAACATTATCGAAGGTATAGCGGATCTTTTAAATTCATCGTACGAGCCAGTGGTACTATACAGTACTATCAGAGAACTAAGGAAACTTGCAGAGAGGGGAGGGAAGATAGGTCGTTTTTCGCGGCTGGCCTTAAAGATATGCGAAAAGCTCGTGATATTAAATGATGCAGAGATAGAGGGCGATGTTGATCAAAAAATTGTTGAGTTAGCAACTAAGTTAGGTTTAATAGTGGCGACAAACGATGTAGAACTTAGGAGAAAGTTGAGAGAAAAAGGCGTTTCTGTGATATTTTTCAGGGAGAAAGATCGTAGACTGGATATTGAGGGTGATCCATATTATAATAAATAGCCTACTTCTCTGAAGAAATTTCTAAATGCGTTTACTATGGCGCTCTCCCTGTTTAGTCTATACTTATTTACTATGTCGTCGTACTGTAATATTCCACACCTAACAAGCTTTTGCAATAATTTTCTCTCTATCTTCGTTCCAGTCATTTTTTCTAATTCGTAGCGACTGTACCACTTATACTCGCTTATTAGAAGAACACGTATTAGTCTTATCTGCCTCCTACAACCGCTTAATATCTCCTCCAATACATGCACAGTCCCACCTACTTTTCAGATTCCTCAAGAAATGCCTGAAGAATCAGCTTCTCTCTTGTCGATGGGTCGATATTTTTCTCAATTAAAGATTGATTAATTTTAAATATTCTTAGTAAAAGTTCGTTAATCTCATAAAAATTTATGTTTGTCCTTAAATGGCCTTGATCAAGATAAGCTATATACCCCCTCTTCTTCAGAATTTCAATAAGTATATCGATTGGAAAAGGATGATTTAGGAAATTTCTGAAAAGTATTTCTAGTGGGTATGAATATAAGCCCTCTCTATCTCGACTAAATATGCCTCTTACCTTTCCATACGTTTCTTTAATTACCTCCATAGCATGAAACACCTTGTTCCTATCTCTGCTTACTATAGTTATTTTTACGGTATTACCTTTGACACTAATCGAAAAAGTATCTACATCTAAGTTTTCCTCTAATTCTTCTATAAATAATGTAGTTAATTCATTATTAGAAAATTTAAAAATAAGACTTTTTTCCATTATATAACTCCTCCTAAGAATGAGCGGATATTTATGTAGTTGAACGATATTTTTCGCTTAAACGCTGACCTACATTTGGGGCATATCAAAGTATATCCTTTCCTAATTAAAGGAAGCATACAATTCACACATAAAGCGTATATTACACCTAACTCTCGCCCCTTTATTGTCAGGAAATATGGTGGCCCCCAGTCTGATAACACCTTCGCTTTTACAATGTCGCCTGCCCTTATAACATCGAACAATGTTTTCACGTACGTGCTACTCACCTGAGTGACGTGAAGAATTCCGGAGAAAGGCGTGGAGAGAGTGCCCTTATTAACGATTTCGAATATCTCTAAGCTGGCTACGTAATCCTTAACCCTCCTAACTCTGGCGTAAACTATGTCATTTCTCCTAGGTATAAGGGGATGACGTATTTCCAAGGGAATTACGCTAATTATTCTTTCGTCCAAGCTATATTCGGGTTTACCCACAATTTTCGAATATATATTTCCATCACTAACGTAAGTATTTTCTCCTGGAAAAAACTCCTCTATTACAGCTATCCTATCTCCCGGAACAACAATTCCCTCCCGCTTAATTCGCTGCATAGCCCCACCATAACTGAGGATTCAAATCCTAATAGTTCCGTCTTTCACATCTTAACGCTACAATATTAACTTTATGAAATCTTTTCCTATGAAAGGAATACATCATAGGTATTCTTATGCTTTCCTTGAAGAGCTCAGTTACAACAAACTTTTTATTTTCTATATAGTTTATAACGTAATCCTTCGTTGAAGATTTATGTAAAGTATATACTATGTGAGCCAACTCTAATGCTTTACTTAGAAAAAGGACGTCATATCCCTTCCTATGAACTCCGAAAGGAGGATTTTGTATTACAATTACTTTCCTATTAGATGATATTTTCTCTCGGTTGACGATGTTAAAAAATCTTACATCAGCACATACTATATCTATCTTAGAGCTAACTTTAGGGAAAATATCACTATATAACACGTTTTTAAATAGGGCTACTGCATCAAAGTCTACATCCACCGAAATAACGTATTCAGCTCCCAGGAGCGCTGCACCCACGCTCAGTCTACCGGTTCCACATCCCAAATCAATTATTATGTTATTGCTTATATCCCCATAAACGGTTTCGGCTATCCATAACAGCCGCGATGCTACATTTCCTGGAAGAACATATTGTTCAAAATATACTTTCGGCTTACTGAAAGTAGGAATGCTTTCAATAATTCTCGATAATTCCTTTCTCTTTATATTCATGCTACCTTATCTCTACCTTAAACCTTAAGATAGCTCCAAGACCTCCGAATGATCTTCTAAGTTCCTCTCCTTCCTCCGTTTCTCTTGATATTAACTCGACGTCTGTACCTACGTTTTTAGCTAATTCTATTAATTCCTCTATCAATTCCTTCTTCTCTATAACTTTCATTTTCTCCCCGCACTTAGGACAAACAATATCTATTTTTTTATCTTTATTTCTAATCGTTTTCTCGAGGGTAAAACTACAATTGGGACAAGTATACTTCACTCTATACGCCTCTAAATCTTCGGATATCAGAAGAACACTAACTGCACCTTGAAATAGTGCCTTCCTTATTTCCTCCTCACCATAGATTGCTAATCCGGTGTCCCTAGCTATTTCATATAGGAATCTTCTTACTAGTTCTCTTTCACGGGCATATTCTGCATCTTTAAGCACTTTTGTACACACTCGTGCCAACTCGTATATTCCTGTTTCACCACTGTAGCCTATATCCAATACGGCTAATACCTTCGCTTTTAATGTATAATGGAGATAATCTCCTTTTGTGAACTCATGCTTTGTTGGACCGGGACCACCTATTATTATTCCTTTAAGCTCCTTTATTTCTAAGAAGTATTTTGTCGAGTATTCTCCGACTCTCTTATAAAATTCATGAGCCAATTGCTCTATTATTCTTTCAAATCTTCTGGCAGACTGTCCGCCTGCTCGATGTTTGCCTGGTATGCCCGAAGTAAGCACTTTTAGTATTTCTATAGACTTACCCTTAAGAATACCTATTGCAGCCTCGTTTCTATCTATAACTATAAGGCCATAAACATCTCTTTTGCTAATCATTTTTTCGAGTATCTCCGTGTGAAAACGGGAATTGCATCTGTATAAATATGCCCTAAGCTTCTCAGGCGGTTCTATTAGATGTATCTCCATTTCCTCACTTCCAGGAACATCAGTAGCAATATAGCCAGCAAATACTATTAGTCCGTTCTCAGGGGTCTTTCGGAAGAATTTAAGCCTCTGCATAATGGCAGTTAAGGCATCCAGTACATGATGGCGTGTAGTTCTATCCTTTATATTAGTGGCTGTCGAGTATTCTTCTCTTAAAACACTCATCACATCACTAATTGGTCTTCCAGCTGGAATATACAGTGAAATTAACTCTGTTCCTCTTCCCCTTTTACTTTTTAATTCTCTCACCAATCTTTCTAAACGATATCTTTCAATAACCTTAGACATATTACCAGCCGATCTAACGGAGATAAACAGTGGATTGTAGACGAAAAATAGCTAGGCTTGTATAAATTATTTTCTTAAGATAAAGCAACACTAGCAGAAGGACTATTGTCTCGGAAACAGATTATAATAAAAAGGTTTAGGAAATATTCTACTATACTAACATTATTGTTTTCCAATGATCCTATTTATTCAGCTGCTTTAAATCTATCCTTTAATTTTTCTAGTACTCCAGGTAGTGTGGTGTACTCCATTTCTTCAGCCGAAAGTCTATGAGGCTCAAATGGTCCGTGTCTTCTTATGTAGTCTGCTATTGCCTGCGCGTTACGTCTGGTATAGTCGAATGCCGGATCATCAAATAGATCGTTCGGGCCTAGAAGTTTTCCATTGTAGAGTTGAAAACCTAATCCTACAACTCGAGGCGGACCGTCAAACCTAGTACACTTGGCGTTCTTAAGTGCTACTGGCATAAGGGGACCGAAATGCGAACCTCTCATCCATCCTTCAACAAGATGCGGGAATGCAAATGCCTCTAGAACCTCACCAACCGCTGGAAGACCATGTTGTGCTCGTACTAGCAATACTGGGTCATCCTTTCCTACATATTTGCCTGCTATTAGGCTTAGTCGCGTTACACTTGCTGAGGCAGCAATTAGGTTATCCTTTTTCCTCCATACTCTTCTAATTACATACCTCTCATATGAACCTATTAATGCCAATAAATCGTACATCTCCTCCGGTGTATTAAGGATAACGGCCTTACCTTCAATCGTATCTAATACTTCGAACTTAAATCCCTCGTGCATAGATGGATCGATGACTAATCCTGCAGTGTTAAATGGATCCGCAAATATTTTGAATAGAGGCAGATTCCAAGCAGACGGTGCTGTTTTGTCTGCCGCAAAGACTAACAGTGGCTCGCTTTTTCTCTCCTCAAACTCCATCTCTGCTACTCCTGGCCCCATACCTCGGACATTCCCGCTGAAGGCTTCAGCTAAAAGGTCTTGTCCAGCTCCATATAACTTATATGGTTTACTGACTTTCTCAGTTATCTCTACAAATGTATTCCAGGCAAGACCATGTATCTCAGGATTAGATTCTCCTTTTGTATGCGTCATAAGCAATTGTAAGTCGTCTCCAACGTTAAACACAAAGAAGTCGATTAAGAGTCCAGTTTCCTGGGCCTCCTTAAGCTTTTTCTGGGCATGTTTAATTAACATTGGATGTACAGTACTATGTCCAACCCATCCTCCTATATCTGCCTTAATTAAGCTTACAGTTACTTTCAAACCTTTCACCCAATACCCTTAAGCCAGAATATGATATTAAAGTATTATTGTTATAAATACTACCTAGAGGTAGTATATTCCATGAGACTTTTGATATCTGTCCATCCATGAACCTTCCCTATTTATACGTGGCCTTTTAGTTTCCTTATCCCTTCTTATGGTAATGCCCACATCCCTAAGGAATATATTCATGCCCTTCCTTAGACTCATCGGAGCATTAGCTAGTCCATTCTCGCTCGGTTCTCCTCCGAATACTATAATGGAATTGGCGATAAAGCTCTGCATGATTAAGTCATGTTCAACAACAAAAGCGGCACTCTCCCTCTCATCACATATTCTCCTTATCATCTTCGCAACGGTAAATCTCTGCTCTACATCAAGATACGCCATAGGCTCATCGAAAAGATATATTTCAGCTTTTTTCAGCATTGTAGAAGCTATTGCAATTCGTTGTAGTTCACCTCCGCTTAATTCGGACATTTTCCGCTTATACAAACGTTCGATATCAAGAGGCTTTATTATTGCGGACCTTATATGTGATGATGAAATATCGTAATCTGAGACTTCCCTTAAGTAGCTTAGGACAGTGATGTCGTTTTCCCTTAAGTATGATATGAATTGAGGCTTATAGCTAATATCAATGGAACCCCTTTTCTCCACATATCCTTCTTCGGGAATTATCTCTCCGGCTAGAACCCTTACGAAAGTAGTTTTCCCTATACCATTAGGTCCTAATATACCTATTACTTCGCCTCTGTGAACCTCTCCCGGAAGTACCTCTAGCTTAAATGTTCCTAAGGAAACTCTGAGTTTGCTCCATGAAAGAAATACCTCTTTAGAGGGGAATCTAAGAGCTTCTTTTCTTAGATCAAATGTTATAGCCTCTCTCCTTATTCTGAGGTTTTCCTCTTTTAGAAAACCTTGTAGGTACGCGTTTATTCCGGTTCGAACGCCTCTTGGCAGAGAAACAATACCATATGCTCCTGGCTCGCCATAAATTATGTGAACTAGGTCTGAGATATAATCCAGTATTGCTAGATCATGTTCAACTACAACGAGATATATGTCCTCTGATACAGCCTCTCTAATAGCTTTAGCTATGTTCAACCTCTCTTTGACATCTAAATAGCTGGAGGGTTCGTCTATTAAGTATATGTCAGCGTTACGAATTAGCGCTGCCGTAACAGCTATTTTCTGTAATTCCCCTCCGCTCAACTCGCTTATTTTCCTATTCCATATTTTCTCCAAGTTTAATGTTACATAATACCTTTTTAACCTATCGACCTCATCTATCCTTTCTAAGAGATCACAAACTTTTCCTTTGATGAACTTAGGTATTATATCGACTTCCTGGGGCTTTAATACTGCCTTTAACTTACCTTTGAAAAGTTCTTCAAAATATGGTTGGAGCTCTGATCCACGGAAGTACCTAATTATTTGTGAATCCTCGGGGGGATTATCATAGCTCCCGAGATTTGGCTTAATCTTACCTGCAAGAATTTTTAGTGCTGTGGATTTACCAGTACCATTTCTACCTATAATGCCGACTACCTTACCCTTCTTAGGTATAGGAAGTCTGTATAATCTAAAAGCATTGGGACCGTACATATGAACAATGTCTTTGCCATATTCTTCTGGAAGATTTATTATCTTTATGGCCTTAAATGGGCATTTCTTTGTGCAAATACCACATCCAGTACATAAGTTTTCCACAATTATAGGTCTATTCTTCTCTTTGTCCACAATTACTGCTTCAGTCCCCGTTCTAACTAATGGACAAAAACTTAAGCATTCAAAATTACACCGCTTAGGCTTACATAGGAACCTATCGATAACCGCTATTCTTACCATAATTCAAACCCTCATATGTGAATTAAAGAGAAAAATGAAGTTTGATGTGATAAATAAGGATAAATCCTTCTAAGATTCTTCCATTTGTTCCATTGTCTCGAGAAACACCTCATAGTATTCCTGGAGTAATTCCTTTTCTTTTTCCATTTGCTCTTTATCTATTTTCTTAGTTTTTTCGACTACTTTAGGTGCCTTTCTTTCTTTTCTCTTTATTTTTATTACGCCTTCATATCCAGATTTTTCAGAAATTTTTTTAATATAATTACATCTAGTACATTTTAGATATTTTATATTGTCCTTAAGGTATGGTATAAGTAAACCGCCACATTTAGGACAAAATTCCACCATGGTCTATCACTTTTGTGTTACCATTCCTCCTCCCACTCTTCCTCCTCCCACTCTTCCTCTTCTAGCTCCTCCCACTCTTCCCACTCTTCCTCGAAAAACATGACAATCACCCAGAGAAGCATCACTTATGATATCAACCAGTTATATAAACTTTCTTAGCATAAAAAAGTGGTTACCAAACAAGCAGAGTTATATAAAAAGTCAATAAATTAACTTAAAATTAGTATATGTATGAAACTTTATTCATTTCACAGATAAATTTTTAGATAAACACCTAAATATTATTCGTTATCTCATATATAATAAATCCATGAGCACTAGGAAAAATCAAATATAGGAATACTTATAATCTACACGCTGTAATAACCTAATTAGCGACTATAAAGGGATGATAGTTCTATGGATCAAAGAATATATTTACTTAATTTTTTCAGAGATGAAGGATTCATTAGAAAGACATGTAAGAAATGTAATAGAAAATTTTGGACACTAAATGAAGACCAAGAATATTGCGGGGATTCCTCTTGTATTGAGTATCAATTTATTGGAAAGGGCTTAGACTCACCGCTTAAAACTACATGCGATGTAAGGAACTCATTCATAAATTTCTTTGCTAAAAGAGGCCATGAAGTAGTAAAGAGATATCCCGTAGTAGCTAGGTGGCGAGAAGATGTATATTTAGTTGGCGCATCAATATATGACTTTCAACCGTGGGTTACTGAGGGCATAACTCCTCCGCCGGCAAATCCATTGGTAATATCACAACCCTGTATAAGACTTACCGACTTAGATAATATCGGCAAGACAGGGAGACATTTATCTAGCTTTGAAATGATGGCTCATCATGCATTCAATATAGGAGGAAAAAGGGTATACTGGACAGAGGAGACAGTTAAGCTATCTTATGAATTTTTCACTAAAGCTGTTAAAATTCCACCCGAGGAACTGACCTACATCGAGGATTGGTGGAGTGGAGGAGGAAATGCTGGTGAAGATTTTGAAGTGGTCGTAAGGGGACTTGAACTGGCTACGCTAGTATTTATGCACTATAAGGTTTTTAACTCAGATAAAATTATACCTATGAAAAATGAAATAGTAGATACGGGGTATGGTCTTGAAAGAATACTATGGCTGATAAAAGGCACTCCTACAGTCTATGACGCCATTTATGGAAAACTTATTGACAAAGTGTTTAATTTAATTGGCGGTCCACCTCTAAATTGTAAGGAGTATATGGCGCTAGCCAGATTCTTAGGCCACATAGATTCCAAGAAACCCGAAACATTAAGAGAAGCCACTAGGAGAATATCCACCCTCCTAAATATTCCAAGTGACGAAGTTTTATCCATCTTAGAGACCTATGAAAACATATACCTAATACTGGATCACATGAAATCAGTAATTTTAATGCTTAATGATGGTGTAGTTCCATCAAATGCCGCTGTCGGATATCTAGCTAGACTACTCATTAGGAGAATAATAAGGGCCTTGATGAAATTGAATCTCAGAATATCATTGATAGAGTTGGCTGATATGGTAATTGCTCACATAGCACCCGATTTTCCTGAAATAAAGGAGAATGAGGAGGTAATAAAGAAGATCCTTAATTTAGAGGAGGAACGCTATAACAAGACTTTGAAGCGGGGAAGACTAACCATCGAAAAAATAGCATATAGTCTTAAGGAAAAAGGCATCAGGAGCATGCCTCAGGATACCCTGATTATGCTTTATGATTCTCACGGGCTTCCCCCAGATTATGTAAAAGAGATAGCTGAAAAGTATGGTATAAGCGTTGAAATACCCCTCGACTTTTATGGTGCTTTAGCTCAGAGACACAAAGGAGACAAGGAGACTAAAAGAGAGGAAGAACTCGATAGATTATTGGAATTCATCAAAGACCTACCTCCTACACGTACCCTCTACTACGAGAAACCCTATGACACACAGTTTGAAGCTAAGATTTTAAGAGTAATAGAGGGAAGATATGTTATCTTGGATCAAACACTATTTTATCCTGAGGGAGGAGGAGCCAAAGCAGATAAAGGAATTCTAGTTTCAGACGATTCTTCCTGCCGTGTTCTCGATGCCCGTAAGGTAAATAATGTTATTATACACATCTGTGACAGCTGTCCATTCAAGGAGGGACAAATTGTAAAGGGAATAATAGATTCTGAGAGACGAAAACAAATAATGAGAGGACATACCGCTACTCACGTCCTCCTAGCCGCAGCCAGAAAGATCTTGGGAAAACATGTTTGGCAAGCAGGTGCGAGCAAGGATTCTGATAAATGTCGCCTAGATATCACACACTTCGAGAAATTATCAAAGGAAGAAATAAGGAAAATAGAGCTATTAGCTAACCAAATAGTCCTCGAAAATAGGCGTGTTCTCAGTCATGTAATGTTAAGAACTGATGCTGAAAAGAAGTATGGTTTTACGCTATATCAAGGTGGCGTCATACCTGGTCGTTATTTAAGAATTGTCGAAGTAGAGGGATGGGATGCGGAAGCATGTGGTGGATTACACGTTATGCACACCGGCGAAATAGGACTAATAAAGATATTAAAAACAGAGAGAATACAGGATGGAGTAGAACGACTAGAGTTCAGCGTAGGGAAGGCTGCACTGGAATATGTCTGGAATACAGAAGAGAAAATATCTAAAATAGCAGAATTACTAAGGACTAGCAGGGAGACCGTCGTAGAAGCTGTAAATAATGTAGTTAATAGGTTGAACGAATTAGAGACTGAAGCAAAAAAACTATTAAAAGCGAGACTAATACATGAGAAGGAGGTGCTAATAGGTAAATCTATCACCGTGAGTAGCATACTAAGATTTATAGGACAGGCGTATAACAATGAAGATAGAAGATTGCTTGTTAATCTGGCAAGTGATATAGTTAAAGAACACCCCGATGTTTTCATACTCCTCTTAAATAAACGTGGAGAAAAACTTGAATATCTAGGAATAGCTGGAAGAAAAGTTATTGAAAAAGGATTTAATGCGCTTAAAGTAAATGAAACCATACTTAGCATGATTAAAGGCAAAGGTGGTGGAAGAAAAGACTTTATACAAGGTACAGGACTTTATAGCGGTAATCCGAAAGAAATAATATCCAAGGTTTTAAATGAAATAAAGCGTGCCTTTATATAACGATCTAAAATTAAATATTTGCAGGTGAAATTTTGTCGTCGAAAAGCGAAGAAAAAATTAGTGTTCCGGTAATAGCCCGCCTAAATATTAAGGGTAAGAGATTTGAAGTATTTGTCTGGAGCGATAAAGCATGGTTATTTAAGCAAGGGAAAATAAGTGATATACATGAAGTTCTGGTGGGAAATATAATATACTCGGATGCTAGAAAAGGGCTTAAAGCCTCTAGGGACGATATAGTACAAATATTCGGTAGCGACGATATAGGGATAGTCGCTGAAAAAATACTGAAGAAGGGTACGTTACAGATAACTAGTGAACAGCGTCGTGAGCTAATAGAAAATCTCAAGAGAAGGATTATAGCTTTTATTTCAAGGAACTGTATAGATCCACGCACTAATTTACCTATACCGCCTTCACGTGTGGAAATTGCACTGAAGGAAGCTAAGGTTTCTTTAGATCCGTTTAAGCCTCTGGAAATTCAGATAGAAAATGTCATTAAGCAGCTAAGGCCTATTCTTCCACTGAAGATTGCTAAAGCCGTATTGGCGGTAAAAATTCCTCCGCAGTATATAGGGAAATGTTATGGCTACATTTCTAAAGTGGGGAGAATATTACTACAAAACTATCTATCTGATGGAAGCCTCAGTTTAGAGCTCGAAATACCTGCAGGAATAAAGGAGGAAGTAATAGAGAAAATAGCTCGTTTAACAAAAGGTCGGGGAGAAGTTAAAATAATTAGGTGATAGGATGCCAATATATATTCCAAGAGGTAAATTAGCAATTCCTGGAGATATAATAGCTGAAGGAGCCTTTAAATCAGGTTCAGGAACTTATAGAATAAATAATCGTGTATATTCAGCTCATATAGGAATAGTTGATATAGATAGGGAAAATAGGATGATATCTGTTAAGGCGCTTAAAAGCGTATATGTACCTAAGAAAGGGGACATTGTCATTGGAAAAGTTGTTGAAGTTGGAATAACCAGCTGGATAGTAGATATTGCCTCGCCTTGGCCTGGTGTTCTACAAATAGGTGAGGCGCTTTCTCGACCGATAGACATATCCAAAGCTGACCTGAAAAAATACCTAAACATAGGCGATATTATAGTTGCAAAGATAATAGAATTCGACTTAACAAGAGACCCCTTATTAACGGTTAAAGAATCAAAACTTGGAATAGTCAAGGAAGGTGCTCTGTTAGAGTTTCCCTTCTATTATATAGAGAAAATATCGGCAAAACTTCATGAATTAAGTAGAAAACTTCAATGCAATGTAATTCAAGGAGCTAATGGCAGGATAGTAATAGTTTCAAAGAATAAAGATGTGGAGGTTGAAGCGATAAAAACGATAAGTAGAATCATAAGCGCTCCCTCTTACATCAGAAAAGGTTTTAAGCCTAAGAAGAAATATGTGAGATGATAGGAATGCCCACTAAAAAAGGTACTCCTATAGTTTTGCTAAAGGAAAATGGTACTAGAATTGATGGAAGAAAACCCGATGAAATAAGGCCGTTAAAAATTAGCGTTGGCGTTCTAAGAAATGCCGATGGATCAGCATTTATAGAGCTTGGAAGAAATAAAATAATTGTAGCAGTATATGGCCCACGTGAAGTACATCCAAGACATCTAGCTTTACCTGATAGGGCTATCATTAGATGTAGGTATCATATGGCACCGTTTTCTGTACCCGAGAGAAAATCGCCAGCTCCTAGCAGACGCGAAATAGAGTTATCGAAAGTAATACGTGAAGCATTAGCACCCGCAATATTCTTGGAAAAATTCCCACGTACAACAATAGATATTTTTATAGAAGTACTCCAGGCAGATGGAAGTACTAGAGTAGCCTCCATAACTGCTGCATCAGTAGCGTTGGCTGATGCAGGAATACCCATGAAAGATCTAGTAGCTGCTGTAGCCGTGGGAAAAGTAGATAGTCAACTTATTCTTGATTTAAATCATTACGAGGATCAATATGGAGAAGGTGACATGCCTATTGCAATGATGCCGTCGCTAGGCGAAATAACTTTGTTGCAGGCTGATGGAATTTTTACTCCAAGCGAGGTACGCGCAGCCCTAGATATGGCTAAAATGGGAATAGAGAAAATATATAATGTTCAAAAGGAAGCTCTTAGGAAAAAGTATTCTAGTCTTCTCTTCAGGTGATGTTGTGATGAGCGCTCCTGAAAAAATAATACCTACAGTGAAGAAGAACACTATACTTTTAATGTTAGAGAAAGGAGAAAGGTTAGATGGTCGAAAATTAGATGAAATAAGAAAGATAAAAATTGAAACAGATGTTATAGGAAACGCAGAAGGCTCAGCGATAGTTCATTTAGGCAATACCATAGTTATTGCTGGAGTAAAACTAAATATAGTTACCCCTTATGCCGATACACCAAATCAAGGGGTTCAAATAGTAAATGCTGAGCTTATCCCCTTAGCATCCCCGGTATTTGAGCCTGGCCCGCCAGGCGAAGATGATGTAGAGCTTTCGAGGGTCATTGATAGAGCTTTAAGAAGTGTTAAAGCTATAGACTTAGATAAACTCGTAATTATTCCCGGTAAAAAAGTTTGGGCTGTATATATAGATATATACGCATTAAATCATAGTGGAAATTTGATTGATGCATCCATGCTAGCATCAATTGCTGCTCTATTGACTGCAAAGAAACCTAAAATAGAATTGGTGAATGATCAAATAAAGAAACTTGATGAAAGGGAAAAGCTACCCATTACAGATATACCAGTAACGGTAACTTTCGCTAAGATAGGCGACAAACTAGTTGTAGATCCCGAATACGAAGAGGAACTGATAATGGATGCTAGACTAACCTTCGGAATAACCTCTAATGGGAATATCTGTGCCCTACAGAAAGGTCTTTGTGGTACGTTTAAGCCCTCCCTGATTTTAGAAGCCTTAGAAATAGCAAGAAAAGTAGCAGATGAATATAGAAATTACATAAAGTCCTTCATACAAATTTAATCATATATTTTTATGAACTAATTTATCTATATCTCTTAGTTTTATAGTATCCGCAGATCCAGTTGATTTTGGGATCACTTTCTACTACTGGATGATGGGGATCTACGAAAATCACTTCATACCATTTATATTCGCCGTCCTCACCTACATAGTAGGATCCCAGCACCTCAAGGTTAGGGTATTTTCTTGCTGCTCTTTCCTCAGCCATAAGTTGAATGCTTTTTCGGGGAGCATGCCCGTAGATGCCCATTCTTTTGGGTCTTCTTCCGGATCTAGGCCGTGGCTTGTTTAAAGGTCCTTTTCTTATTCTAACTCTCACTACTATAAAGCCTTGCTTAGCCCTATAACCGAGAGATCTCGCCCTATTTATTCGAGTAGGTCTCTCTATTCTAGTAACCACTGGCTCTTTCCTCCATTTAGCTATTCTTTCCTTTAGGAGAGACTTAAGAGGCTCATTCCACGGCTTTCTCCACAGCCTTGCAATGTATTTATACATACCCATCTCATTCACCGTGTTTTCTAGTCAATTATATCGCTTTTCTCCTCATTATATATCTTGCGATTCTTCGCCGTAGCCAATAAGAATACTACTCATGACCATTAACCTATGCCTGTCTTTAAAGCGTCGTCCGTAAAGTCTCACGGGTTTAGTTAGATGTCTATATGCAAGTGGATCGGACATGAAAAGACCGGGCATAACTATACGTTCTAATTGCCGCACCTCTTTCGAAGAAAGATCCAAAGAAAAACCACACGCTGGACATTTAAATCCTTTACCTCTTCCTCGAGATTTCATTCGTTTGCCACATTTAGGACATAAAGGGTTTAGGAGAAGTACGTGTTTTTGTGATCTTAGAACCCTTACCTTCTCAACATTTAGATTTACTCCCCCAGTCCAAGGTTTTATTCCACCCTTTACTTCTATTTCATCACCTGGCTTTAATAGCCTTAAGACATTCCGTAACCTGCCTGTTTCCCTATACGATACACACGTAATGACAGTAGATCTTGGCGTAACTAGGTTAAATACTACATGCCCACCTTTAATTATTCTTGGCTTTTCTTTAAGCCATCCTACAATTGACACTGCTTTATACGACTTACTATTATCTTTTGACCGCTTTAGATGAGCATCAGTGCCTTGGTTTGTTCTGAAAATTATCCATTCAAATTCTCCGATGCTTTTACCATCTATTACTCTTATGACTTTTAATGCTGAAAGAAGCTCCTCTAAGTTACAGGATCTTACTCCTACAAGAACCGGATCAGGACCATGAGGAGTTATTAAAACTCTTCTGTGTTTAAAGTCGTAATTTCCGAAAGTCTCAGGCCTATGAATTCTATCAAACTCTAGCACACTATTCTTATCGATACCTCTCATTCTAGATCTATCTTGAAACTCTCTGTAAACAATAAGCTCGTATGTAAAGTTAACAAGAGGGTAAGCCCCAATAGCCGCTACTGCTCCTATAATACCGCGTCCCTTGTTTACCATAATAACGAGATCATCGTTTTTTTTAACTATCTCCTTAGCAACAGAGGATAAGACGATATCGTGAAGCGCCTTCAAGTATACATACCTATAGCTGGAACCTACTGTACCCCTATGGATAACTACAGCCGGACTGGTTTTTCCCGATAACAATAAGTATTTTTCTAGCGTCTCTTCTATAATAGACTTGATCAAGACGATGCTATTCTCATCCCTTAAGTATAGCCTTAGGGCTACTGCTCCATTACCACGCGTCTTAAAAGGGATATTAGGATTAAGCCTTATCAAGTTAGGGTAATCTAAAAACTTTACTTCATTCTTTATTTTAAGTAGACGTTTAACTATGTGATATGCTAGGTATGTTGTACAGCCACCTTTAGTTGAATCTATATCATCTAGTCCTATATGGATAACATTACCTATTTCTGGAATCCCTCCATGGTTAAAATTGTAAGTGTGGATCTCACTCTCTCCAGCTTTCTTATCTTCATGATGACAGATCTTAATTCATCTTGGTTTTCCACTTCTACCTTAACTACTAAGTCGTAGATTCCATATACTATGTATGCCTCATTTACGTTTTCGAACTCCCTTAGCTTGTTGAGAATTTCTTCTTCAGCTCCTATCTCTGTGTTAATCATTATGAAAGCAACAGTCTTACCTGTATGCATCACAATAGACCCCCTTCATAATAAACCGTTAAGGTAAATAAGTATTAGGTCATATAAGGATTTACAAACATTAGAATCAGTTAATCTTTAACTTGCTCGAGTAGACTTATTGCCTGCCAAATAGCAGTTCTAGCAAATAACGGCATATTAGGATCCTGAGTTACCTCTTCAAGTATTCCTATAGCATTTGCCGCTCTTAATCCTGGCGTTAGATCTCCTCTCTTAAGCATATTTATCGACTCGCTTGCCGCCCTTCTAATGTTTCTTGGCACTCCAGTATCTTCTGCTATCCTTTCTAGTATTTTAATTGCTTGATCTATTTGTTCTAACTTGAGAGACATATACTATCACCTAAAAAGTTTTAGTCGAGATAATTAATTATTAAATACTCATTTATATTACTTCTCCTTTACTACTCAATCCGATGGACTAGAGTTAAGAGTAATTAATTTAATTATATATATTATGCTCTCTCAAAGATTAAAAAGAGGTATGATAACACTAATAAAATAATGCCTCCCATAGGGATATTTTAGAGAGATAATTACCTAATGTCAACCAACACATAGATAACTAGATTATGAGGAAAAATTTTAGTTACTAAAAAGTTTGTAGCAACAAATTTTTTAGTCGAAGTGATTATAGGAAACGATGAGTATTATGAAGACCAGAAAAATAGCGGATATAGCATTATTCGCTGGTTTGTCAGTTGCAATAACGATTCTCGGCATAGAGATACCCTATCCTATATTACCCTATTTAAAGTTTGACATAGCCGAGATACCAATTGTCATTCTATTCTTTCTAGAAGGCTTTTTAGCAAGCTTTGTAGCCGAGACTCTACATTGGATTATGCTATCAATTTCGCGTGGCTGGGTACTGGGTCCCTTTATGAAATTTATATCCATAGTATCTATGCTAACGGGATTCTGGATTTCCGCAAAGTTTTATAAAAAAATATCCTCTAATTTCAAGCTAGAAAAAATATTCTTAATTTGCCTTACTGGAGGTATAACTATTAGAGTAATAGTTACATCTATAGCTAATATAATAGTTTTACTCATTATAGCGCCTCAATTTCTACACTTTGCCGGTATATTACTTTCAAATCTAGGATTTTCAACATCCTCGAGCAATGCTATTCTTATTTTAACATTAATTTTTACCGCTCTATTTAATATTTTACATGTTTTTGTATCTAGCATAATAATGTTTTTCCTCATTAAACATCCTATAGTTAAAGAAAAGGTTATCACTCAGCTCCAGGAAAATACATAACTATGTCAAAAGATCTCAGAGTAGCAGTAGGTAGTGTAAATCCGGTAAAGGTGTTAGCCGTAAAGCAGGCATTAGAGCTTCTCAATATAAAAGCCGATATTTTATCCTGCTCTGTAAGGACTAGCGTAGGTCCTCAACCGATTGGATTAAAGAAAACTATGCAAGGGGCTATAGAGAGAGGATGCTACGCACAAAATGTATGTAACTCTGATTGGGGTATTGGGATAGAAGCTGGCTTAATAGATTTTCCTGGTACAATTTCAGGATATATGGATTTTCAGATATGTGTTATTGTTGACAAAGAGAAACGCATTACAATAGGTGTAAGCATGGGATTTGAATTTCCTACAAAAGTTATAGGAGGAGTTTTAAAGGGAGTATATAGAGAAATAGAGGAAGGTATGGAAGTGTTATCGGGAATAAGACAAATAGGGGAGAAAATGGGTGCAATTGGATTTCTATCTAAGGGTACTATTTCTAGGCTTGATATAACTAGAGAAAGCGTAATTTCCGCATTAATTCCTCGGGTTAATCGAAGTATATATGGCGAACTAAAGAAGGTAGACGAGGTCATGAAACTTCTTTATTAGAAGAGAACTTCATATTAGCAACTTTCATGTACTTTATACTATCATTAAATAACCTTATTGTTGAAGCGAATGATACGGTTTCTCGTTTACTCTCCGATATAGCCTTTAATTCTTTAATGAAATCATATATTTCCTTATTATAATTTTTACCGTATAAAACTGCTATGATATACTTCAAAAATTTCATGTTTTCTTCACCACGACCCATACTTTTCCATTATTTGAATATGAATATATTGTTATTTTAACGACTCCTCTCAAGACTATGCTACCATTTATCTTTATAGGTATATAGATAGTGTTATTTATCTGAGGAAAAAGAAACTGGTAATAGGCTAGCCTTTCATCTACGATAATTTTATTTTCTCTTAATGTTATATAAGGTAGGAAGTAAATTCTTGATATGCGGCTGCCAGGAGCTTCTAAGACTATTTTAATATCTTGCATTAGCAGATCTAGATCATAGTGATGTTTATTTAACAAACTGTTTATTTCCATTAGATAGCTACCAAAAAGTAGGAAATTTAGCATTATGAAAGTAATCCAAATAATCAGATTACTCTTCAACTTTACCCCCAATATTTATTTTAATACCATATATATCAAATATTGAAGGAGTAGAATTTAGTGGAATGCCTACGAACCATATGCCATCTCCTTTTAATAATATATCAGCACTTTCACTGTAAATCATTGGAAAGATAACAATCCTTCCCCACTGAGGAGCATAATACTCGTGGACATAGAAAAGGGTATAATTAACATATATTATCTGTAAGCCATCTCGATCCTTAATATAATATCCTGATTTTTCAAAACACCAAGTTACATTAAATATTACAGTATAGTTAAATTCACGGAATCTTAAGTTCCAAACGATAACATATGCTCCCTTTCCATACGAATCCGACGTGTTTAGAAAGAAAAATATTCCTACATCATCAAAAGTTATATTGGGGAACCCGAGATTTAAGGACCTATTGTACTCTAATAGCCTCTGTAGTAGGTAATTCATGTCCGCTTTTCCTCCCCTGCTCCTGTTAGCCACATAGATTCTGGATAATTGGATAATTTCAGCGCTAATTAATTCTCCCCTATAGTTAACCACCACAGGTCTTATTACTAGCGTTTTTATCGACAGCTCAGCTAGTATTATGGATAATATGATAACGGCCAAGGCTAATACCTGCCCTCTAATGCTTAACACCAACCCTCACCACGTATGCTGATCCATTTACGGTGAACCAAACAAAATTAATGGATCTAAACGAACAATTTTTATCCAATAGCACAGTATCATTCACTGCCAAAAATACGACATAGGGGTTATCGCTTAGCAATTTTATTAGATTTTCCCTAGGATTACTATTGCTATCCACAAGCAATAAATATGCTAAGGCTTTTGTGACCTCAATGTATTCGATATTGCTTAACGACTGATTTAGTACTATAAGTCGCGTAACAAAAACGGAGAAAAGAACATAGATAAAGACGATCATTATGGCTTCAAGATGCCTCATATTCTAACTCCCACCGTTCCCTGTATATCTTTGTAAACTGAAATATCGATAACTGTTGCATTAGAATAGGATGAACTTATCCTAGTGGGTCTTACAAATAGTATCTTAATCATGCTGCATTTACTAATGAATCCGGAGATGTAGTTAATAAAAACGTTAGTATGCAGATCGTAGCTATGTATTGCGTTCATATTGATAGATATTGCGAGCGATATGAGAAGGAGTGCTGCGATTATCTGTGATATGTGTATAATTGCTTCATCTATCAATGATTCCACCCTATATTGTTAATAAAAAACTATATAAGCATAAATGAAAACTCCCTAGTCATCTTCTAGAAAAAGGGTTATTATTCTAACTATTCTCAGTCCTTGCCAGGAAAATAAAGTAGAGTTATGATATTTTATCTGACCATTCCAGAGAGGAAGTATTTTTTCTACTACATATTGTTTCCCTAATCTTAGGGTGCCCACTTTTCCGCTTAAGGATGAGTTTACGAAAATTATGTCTACATACCGACTGGCATATTCTATAATCTTCAATCCCGTGACTAGCCCTATGAATGTTTGGTTAGCATAAACTCCTATAAGATCTGTAATTTCCGAAGTTATACTAGGAGCATTACATGCATGAAATAACATATATACACGAGTTACTTTTATTCGAAGCCCAGATATATCTATGTATTCATTGACAATCTTTATAGTAGCTTTGACATTTATAGTAATTTTTCCTTCAGATAATAGCATATTTTTAAGTTTGTATACATCGCCGAATTCAATGTTATCTCTCCTAAATAAGGGCATTCTTAAAAAGTATGTTAAAACTATACATGATGATACAATTATGGCTAATATGATGATAAGAGTGTATAACTTCATTTTCACACCTTCACCGGAATAACGTATACTATTTCATTGGTGGTTTGGCTAGGAACAAAGTATATCCACAGGTCGTCCAGTAAGTTTTTGTTAATGTTGATTTTCAACGTTATATCATCAGATAAGAATGTTCCTATAAATCTACTTCCTGTATCGTTCCACAGCCTAATGTATATGGCTACTAAACCGGGCGGTTTATTTTCAAGCCTAAAGCGTATCTGAACAGGACTGAAACTTATATTACCGATTATCCATGGTATTAAGGGTTTTAGATGTATGCGTAGTAGGTCACTATCCCACACACGAAATAGTATGTTTTCCCCCAGTGGAGCAATCCATCTATATTCAACGGTTAAGTTTGTTCCTTCGTCCCAGTATTTTTCGAATGTCAGGTAGTCATGCCTTAGGTAAACTGAAGATATAACTATGCTTCCGTTTACTCCACAGTAGCCGTCTACACCACTACCCATAGGCACCTTAAACAATATATTATTCTCCGAATCAAATGCCACTATCGCTACATCACCGAATGGAGGCTGTGGTGTTAAATTAAGCTCTTCAGGCGGTAGTAGCTTAAAGAATGTTTCAATTACTACCGTAACTCCGTATATATCATATATTCCTTTAATTTTCATAGCTAAAGTAGACACTACTATTGTTTGATTCCACTCAATAATGCTGCCATCTGTCTCGTTAATCCATCTTAGTGTAATGTTATATATATTGAATGTAGTATTAGTCTTATAGTTGAAGCCAGTATAGTTTTTAGCAAAGGGATTTGCCGTACCCATGCCGAGCCATATCCAACCCCTATACTCCTCAGGCTCAATAACCTTAGGTAAGGTGGTGTTATCGTAGGGCTTTA
>QMRD01000003.1 GCA_003649225.1 Thermoprotei archaeon
GCGTAGATGTCTACTCCTAGCCTCTGGTCTTCAACGTTTGTCTGTACAATTATTTCTCCATATTTTCCATCCCAGAACTCTCTGTACTTTTCAACTCTGTACTTCAAGTCGACTGTGTCTATGACCTTACCGTTTGCATCAAATTTGGCTTCAGGATCCATTCCAACCACGTTTTCTCCTATGGTCATTATTGTGCCGGATATAGCTGTTCCAATGGCTAGTGAATCCCAGTTTCTCTTAGCTACGGCTGTTGATCCTAGGGCTGCCACTAGGAATGGTACTTTAAGTGGTATGCCGCCTATTTTTGTCTCAACAGAGACGTTGGGAAATATCGCTATGTCGGAGTCTTCGGCTATGCCTCTAGCTCCCCTTAACTCAGCGTGTATATTGAAGTGAGACCAATCCAGCCCGTAGTCCTTGTTTGATGCAGCCGTGCTTTTTCCGAAATAGTCAGGAACCGGATAAACTACTTCCCTACCTCTTATAGCGGATAAGCCTATTTCACATAGAACCGGGCAATCCTCGATACAGAGGGGGCACATGCCGCTAAAGGGGCTTACATCGGGAACCCTAGTTTTAGTTCCGGTACTTGATTTTTTATTTGCATAAATATCTACAGGCATAATTACACCCTACTCGTTATTGAAAAACATTTAATTGGAATATAAAACTTATCTCAGAGAAATAAACTTTTAATAGAAAAATCTGAAAACAAACCTTTCTATATGTAAAAGCTAAGGCTACGTTATATTTAGTCGAAGAGAAAAGGAAGATTTTATATAACTACATTGTATCCGCTTGGTTTTTGCTTCACAATATTCCTGAACGTTTTCCATGATCGTCTAACGATAGGTGGTATGCGTCTGCCTTTTATTATATTACGTAGAAAAGCTCTCGTTTTAGGGTCGGAAGGATAACCTGAGCCAAAATCGCCATATACTTTTTTCAGTTCCTCAATTATGCTATCTCTTTTAACCTTCGCTATAATTGATGCCGCCGAGACAACGGGATACGTCTTATCGGCATCATTCTCAACTATTATTTCAATGTCGTCCCTGGATAGATATTTCATTATTGTATTACGATACCTAATGGTGTTTACGTCCGGAGAATCTACGTATACGTTGCACGGGGTAAACGTTATCTTGTCTATTAAACGTGCAGCAATTCTCGCCTCAAGATCATTAAGGTTTTTTGCGGCTCTACCGTATACGGCTGAATCTATCTCTGACGGCTGAACTACTTCTACTATAACTTGCCTACATATTACTTGAATGCTTTTCGATAATCTAAGTCTTTGCATTTTAGAAAGAGTTTTAGAATCCTTTACACCAATTCTTTTGAGTAAAAATTCTCCATTTTCATCGACTAGTACTAACGCTACAACCATCGGCCCTATTACTGGTCCTCGTCCAGCTTCATCTATGCCAGCTATAAACATCTTTCCACAGCTAGAAGGATATATTCCATCGCCATCTACTGCCTTTATTTTGTCCTCTACTCTCATCCTCCTCCGTTTTAAGGACACTAGTATCTACGCGTACTACAATTAGCGGTCCCTTTATGCGGGTAATCCTCTTTACATTACGCATGGCATCCTTAAGTATCAGGATGGAATTTTTGCTTAAGATTTCTAAAAGCTTATCCTCATCCTTAACGTAATTCATATATTTATTCAATTCCCCCCTCAGTATGCTTTCTGATATAACCTCTGTGAAACAAATCTCACCCACACTAATTAGCGATCCAATGATTATTTCCTTTAACTCATCCTTATAGGGTATTTTACGCCATACATTATTGGTTTTAGCGAAAATCTTCTTTGCTTGCTTTGTATCCTCGTTCTCATCAAATATTATCTTAACTCTCTGTCGCCATTTAAGTAGCCAGCTTTCAAGCCACTCTCTCATTATTTTCTTCAATTCATTGGGCTGATTATCTATTAGCCATGAGATAAGAGCATCTACTTTTTCATCGGCTCCTTTTTCTCCTAAAATAAGCCTCTTATATTTAACCCAGTTCTTAAAGTCTGTAAGCGCTACGCTAGACATTATGTTTATCTCGCCCTCACTTACAGAAGGAAGGACGCTTTTGATTAGCTCCGAAAACCAGCTGATGAGGACATAGTCCTCGTATCCTATGTAATAGCCATATTTTTGATAGCTTATATGCACATCTTCCACCGCTACTATAGCCTTTTGTTCAGTAGATTATATTAAGCTTGTGTTTCCTTCAAGTAGAATTCGCTTACCGATTTATATGATTTAGTCTCCCTTATATTTACTATTTTCGCCTTTAGTCCCGAAATTACCCTTTTAACCATGTCCTCCTCTATTTCACCTAGGTCTATATAGAACATCGTTCCATAGAAGTTCACTATGAGGAATGGATCAATTCTAAGGATTACATCACATTTCTCCGCTATCTTTAAAAAGTCGTCTATATCCTCAACCTTAAGGTAATCTCTATACGTCATGACACCACCTCAGTTAAACATACATATATGCTATCTCCTCTCTAGCATGGTCAAATATTTTCTTTATTTTACCTTCTTTAATAAGTTGTTTTAGTGATAAATAAAGCTCCTGCGGCGAGATATTGTTCTTTACGGCCCACTTATAGAGCGTGGACTTTAAAACTGTTCTATTTGTCTTAATATAGCTCTCCACTCTCCTAGCAGCTTCACTTACATCCCTTTCCTCGGCAGTCTTAGAAGGCTTTGGAACCTCCTCCTTTTCCTCTACGAAAAAACTTGTTAGATCTATTGGCTGCTCCTTACGGGATTTTTTAGGCATATCTATCTGACAGTAATATAGTGACTTGCCGTTAAATAGCTAGCGTTTGAAAAGAATTAGTTCTGTTAGCTTGATTTCAGCTTCTCTCAGTTTCACGAACTCCTCATTAATCTTCCTTATGATATCTGTTTTTACGTATAGATTTTCATTATAGAGCCTTATCTGACCAAATACATCGACTAGATCTCCTTCTTTAAGCTCGGGCATCCTCGTTCCTTCCCATATTCGACACGTTATTTTCCCTGACCCATCGTCAATTAATACGTCAGAAAACTTTCTAAATCTACGTATTTCCAGTACTCTACCATATAACCTTACTTTCCTAATTGCAACATTACCTAGAACTAGCTTCGCTTGGCTTCCATTCTTTAAAACTTTATTAACGTCTATGTGAGATATATGTAGCTTGACGTAGGCGTCGATTTCCTCCACTATATCATCCTAGAGTGAAATGATGTTGGAGCGTAAAAAGGTTAACGTCGAATACAACGGTGGAATACTTATTAGAATCGCTGATAGATGCATTTTAGCTGATCCTAAATCTATTCCAAACGTTAAGCCTGATCTTGTTCTTTTATCACATGCTCATAGTGATCACTACAGTATTAGGGCGTTGAGAGCTATACGTAAGGTTCCCAAGGTAATGAGTAGGGCTACTCGAGAGATTATTGAAAAGAAACATGACGTTAAGCTTAGAGAAGTTGTTGATGTAGAGGATGGATTTTGCGGTGAGGTAAATGGAATCTACTTGGAGGCATATAATGCAGGTCACTGTATAGGCTCCCTCCAATTTAGGCTTAACTTTAAGGATTCAATAGTATATACTGGCGATGTTAATTTAAGCAAAAGATTGGTGTTGGAGAAAGCTAGAATTCTTAAAGGCGATGTCTTAATTATAGAATCCACGTACGGTTTACCGAGCTATATCTTTCCTGATAGAAGGAAATTATACTGTGAGATCCTGGAAAATATTGTCGGTTTAATGGATATGTATGACGTAGTTTACGTGAGTGGGAGGAGCCTCGGCACTCTTCAAGAATTAACTTTCCTTCTTTCTGTCTCTAGGATAGGTATGCCCGTTGTAGTTCATCCAGCAGTATACATGTACAATTTAATACATGAGAAATATGGTCCGCCTCTGGGTAGCTACATCAGTACTAGTAAATATATCCCTGGAAAGCCTAGAGGCATTCATCTGATTCCGTTGAATTTATCTCTTAACGCAAAGCTGGAGCCAGCTATCGTATGTACTGGGTGGAGCATTAGATGGAATAAGTCTAATGCTTATCCCCTATCAAGCCACGTCGATTTCAGTCAACTGCTAGAGTATGTTGAAAAGAGTGGAGCTGAAGAGGTGTATACAGTATACGGTTTTACAAAAGCTTTCGCAGATTATATAAACTCTAAATTAGGCATTTACGCCAAACCCCTGTAGCATCCATAAGAGAAATAAGTTTGTTGGAATAAAATTGAATGGTGATTGAATGAGTTTAAAAAAGGTGGAGGCATATATAGGGATTATAGGTGGCTCAGGGCTTTATGATCCAGATTGGTTTGAGACAGAAATTGAGGAAATAAAAGTTTATACTCCATATGGACTTCCGTCAGATTTCATAAAGGTTGGGTCTATTGGGGGCGTTAAGGTAGCGTTTTTAGCTAGACACGGCCCGAGACATTCTATTCCCCCGCATAAGGTCAACTATAGGGCTAATATCTGGGCCTTAAAGGAAATAGGCGTTAAGAGAATAATATCAGTATCAGCCGTAGGTAGCTTGAGGGAGGACTATAAGCCTGGAGACTTCGTATGCCCTGATCAATTCGTTGATATGACTAAAAGTAGGGCCTATACGTTCTATGACGGTGGAGTAGTAGCTCACGTTTCAATGGCTGATCCCTTCTGTCCCGAGCTCAGGGAGATAGTTGTTAAGACAGCACGTGACCTTAACATTAAAATGCACGATAAGGGGACGTATATATGCATAGAGGGGCCTAGGTTCTCGACGAGAGCAGAATCCAGGTTGTGGAGACAATGGCACTGTGATATTATAGGAATGACCCTGGTTCCTGAAGTAAATCTCGCGAGAGAAGCCGAGATATGTTACGTTACTATTGCTATGGTCACCGACTACGACGTTTGGGCGGAAAAGCCCGTTACGGCCGAGGAAGTCGTTAGGGTAATGAAGGAGAATACTGAGAAAGCTAAAAAGCTTCTAAAGGCTTTGATACCCAGGATACCGCTGGAAAGGAAATGTCCCTGTGGTGAAGCGTTAAAAACAGCGCTGCTTTAGCTAGATTTATGACATAAGTGATAGAGATGATAAAAATATCTTTGGCAGATGAGTATAGGGTTAAGGATCCGTCTCTAGCACCAATAGGAAAAACGCAGATAGAGTGGGCAGAAGCTCACATGCCGGTTTTAAGGCTTATCGCAAAGCGGCTAGAGAAACTGAAGCCGTTTAAGGGGCTTAGAATTGCAATGTGTATGCACGTGACTAAGGAAACAGCTGTACTTGCAAAGGCTCTCCTTAGCGGTGGAGCTGAGATATGGATGTCTGCTTCCAACCCGTTATCTACACAGGATGATGTTGCAGCGGCGTTAGCTGAAATGGGTGTTCACGTGTTCGCTTGGAGAGGTATGTCAAAGGAACAGTATTATAAGGCTATAGGTATGCTTATTTCCTCCCAGCCCGATGTGACAATGGATGATGGAGCCGACTTAACATCCACAATACATATGCTTTTCTATGGCATTTTGAATGAAGAAACTAGATACGCCAAGGAGATGCTAAGAGATTGGGATGTTAAGTCTATTGAGAGGATATTAGGCGGGACCGAAGAGACTACAACAGGAGTTTTAAGGCTTAAAGCCTTGGAGAGGAATGGAAAGCTTCTATACCCTATTGTGGCGGTAAATGACTCGCTTACGAAATACCTATTTGATAACAGGTACGGCTGCGGACAGAGTACTTTAGATGGAATTATGCGTGCCACAAACATTCTGCTTGCAGGTAAAAACGTAGTTGTCTGCGGGTATGGATGGGTAGGTAGAGGTATTGCTCAAAGAGCAAGGGGCATGGGTGCTAATGTTATAGTTGTTGAAGTCGATCCAATTAAGGCATTAGAGGCAATATACGATGGATTTAGAGTAATGTCAATGCGTGAGGCGGCTAGGATAGGTGACATATTTATAACTGCTACGGGAAATAGAGATGTTATTAGAAAGGAACACTTCTTATTGATGAAGGATGGAGCTGTTCTAGCAAACGCTGGCCACTTTAACGTGGAAATAAGCGTACCCGATCTGGAGGAAATTTCTGTTAGCAAGAGATCTGTAAGGCCTACAGTAGATGAATACAGGCTACGGGATGGTAAGAAGCTGTATCTTATCGCTGAGGGACGACTTGTAAATCTGGTCTCCGCCGAGGGACATCCTAGCGAGGTCATGGATATGAGTTTTGCCAACCAGGCGCTGGCTGTCGAGTATCTGGTTAAGAATAAAGGTAAATTGAAAAAGAAAGTCTATAGGCTACCTTATAAAATAGATGAAAGAATAGCTAGGTTAAAACTTAAGAGCCTGGGTGTAAAGATCGAAAGATTAACTAAGGAGCAGAAAGAATACTTAGAAAGCTGGAGATTAGGAACATAGCTGAGCTATCATTACTATTAATAATAATCATAATTCTTTAATATGACCATTAATAATATGATTGGGAGGTAATGCTCATGGGAGACAAATGGCTCGTTTGCTCAGCGTGGCCCTATGCTCACGGTATCCCTCACCTAGGTAACATTATAGGATCCATCCTTTCAGCCGATGTTGCTGCACGGTATTTAAGGTTAAAGGGATGCGAAGTAGTGTTTGTCAGCGGATCCGATGAGCATGGAACTCCCATTGAGGTAGAGGCCATTAAGCGTGGAATACGTCCTAAAGAGCTTACAGATGAAATACATAGCAGAATGAAGAAGCTGTTTGATCGATGGAATATATCCTTCGACAACTATTCACGGACTGAGAATCCTGTACACATAAAGTTTGTTCAGGAATTCTATATGGATCTATATGAGAGAGGCTACATTTTTGAAGATGAAATGCTTTTGCCGTTTTGTCCTAAGTGCAATAGATTTCTCCCGGATAGATTTGTTCATGGAACTTGTCCTTACTGTGGCTTTGAGGACGCCAGAGGCGACCAATGTGATAAATGTGGTAGGCTACTAACACCAACTATGCTTATTAACCCTAGATGTTCCATTTGTGGATCTAAACCCATTATTAAAAAGACGAAACATTGGTTTTTCGATCTGCCTAAATTATCTAATGACATCGAGAAATATATATTAGAAAACAGTAATTTGCCGGAGAACGCTAGGAACATGAGCTTACAGGTAATTAGGGATGGATTAAAGCCAAGGTCCATAACTAGGGATAATAAGTGGGGGATTCCCGCTCCATTTCCGGGAGCAGAGGGTAAAACAATCTATGTCTGGATGGAGGCTGTTCTCGGATATATTTCAGCTACAATAGAATATTTCAGCAAAAAAGGAGAAAAGGATAGGTGGAAGGAGTTTTGGCTTAATCCGGAGACAAAGAGTGTTTACTTTATAGGTAAAGATAATATACCTTTCCACACGATAATATTTCCTGCACTACTTATCGCTTCATCAAGAAACTATAATCTTCCTTGGACCGTTGCATCGACAGAGTACCTGCTCTACGAAGGGCAGAAGTTTTCTAAGAGTAGGCGTATCGGCATATGGATTGACGAGGCACTAGAGCTTCTGCCAACCGATATATGGAGATTTACCCTAGTAGCTCTAAGGCCTGAGGTTAGGGACACGAGCTTTAGGTGGAGCGAGTTACTCAACGTTATTAACAAGATGTTAAATGACGATATCGGGAACTTTATTTACCGTACACTATCGTTTATATATACTCGAATGGATGGAGTAGTTCCCGAAAGACATGAAATGGATGAGATAGACAAAAGGACAGTAGATGAGATAGCTAGCATGTATAGGAGGATAACAGAGTACATGGATGAATTTAGAATAAGGCTTGCTTTACATGAAGTAGCTGGACTAGCTAGGTTAGGCAATAGGTATCTTAACGAGAGAGAACCATGGAATACCATAAAGACTGATTGGGAGAGGACGTGTACAACTATGAATATAGCATTTAGCATCGCAAGGTCGGTCGCTATAATGTTGCTTCCATTTATACCCAGTAGCGCAGAGGAACTACTTAGACAAATGAATTACAACGTTAACGATATTTCCTGGAGCATGGCTAAAGACCTAGTACCTGGTGGACATAGGATAAATAAGCCTAAGGTAGTATTCAAGAAGTTGACTGAGAAGGACGTTGAAAAGCTATTGAAGAAGCTCGATGAAATTAGAGGTTCTTCAAGATCCTAGGATTTTACCCCTTAAGTATATAGGTGTTGCATCTAAAATTTTGACATCTATGATGTCGCCTAAGGATAGGTTTGGCTCCCTACTTATAACGACTGGCTTATAGTTCAATAGTCTACAGATTAATGTATTTTCCTTAAGTCCATAATCGGATACTATTGCCCTTCTACATTTTCCTACAAGTTGCATATTTCGCTCCAGCGTTACCTTTTCAACAACTTTTGATAACATACGGGATCTCCTCTTCTTAATGTATTCAGGTACCTGCGGCATTAGATATGCTTTAGTAAACGGCCTTAAAGCATATCTTGCAAAATGAACCTTATCGGGCTTTAAATATTCAATAATTCTGACTGTATTGTTAAATGCCTCATCATCCTCCCCCGGAAAACCAACTATAATATCCGTCGCAAAATTAAGCTCCGGGAATTCTCTCCTAAACTTCTCAACTATCGTTATAATATCATCCGTATTATACTTCCTATTCATCAGCTTCAATACCCTGTCATCGCCTGATTGAATAGGCATATGTAGGTACTTGTAGACGCGGGGATCTCTGTATATTTCTACCAGCTCATCTAGATATTTCAAAACTAAGCTTGGCTCCATCATCCCTAGCCTTATAATATACTCTCCATGTATTCTACTCAAGATATCATTTAGCAATTCAACAATGTTTGTCCCTATATCTACACCATAGGCGGCTACATCTTGTGCTGTTAAATAGATCTCCCTTACGCCCCTCTCTACCGCACGACTAATCGCATCTACAATTACATCCTTAGGATAGCTTTTCAATCGTGGTCTAGCGAATTTTCCTACACAGAAAGCACAGTTACCTAAACATCCAGATGCTATTGGCACTACATACCTATGACTGCTAGGTATATCCGGAAGAATGCACCTTGAGGATGCACCTAGTATTAAGTGATTGCCCCCTTTAATGGCATCCATTATGCGCTCTATATTATCGGGACTAATCAGCACAGCCCTAGGTATAATCTTTACTATTGAGGCTGGCCTTACAACGGCTAAACAGCCAGCTACAATTACCTTAAACTTCCCCTCCTTTCTCCCTATCTCCCTTAGCCTCCTGAACATTCGTCTCTCCACGTCTTCCCGGACAGCGCACGTATTTATTATTACCATATCAGCATCCTCTAAATCCTGTACGATAGTGTAACCATTTTTTCGTAAAATTGTCTTAATAACCTCTGTCTCGGCTTTATTCAGCCAACATCCGTAGGTTTCAATGTATACATTATGCATAGAAAGACCTCCAAACGAAAAGTTTATAAGCTTTTTGTCCCCTTATTATGGGGGACGAAAAATTTATAAATATTTCCCTTTAGGTGTATTTAAACTTATTGGGTGAGATTATGAGTAATAATCGATCGAAGAGGAAGACATTAGTCTGTGATAGATGTGGCAATACAAGGCTTATTCACGATTACGCTAGAGGAGAGATAATATGCCCCGTCTGTGGCAACGTTATAAGCGAAAGAGCTATCGATAGAGGACCAGAGTGGAGAGCATTCACCCCTGAGGAGAGAGAAAAGAGAAGTAGAATTGGTATGCCTTTAGATAGGATAACTCCTGAGAGCTTATCCACAGAGATAGATTGGAAGAGTAAGGATGCTGCAGGTAGAGAGCTATCCCTGAAGAGAAAGATAGAGATGCTTAGATTGAGGAAATGGCATTTAAGGACTAGGATACAGTCATCGATAGAGAGGAATTTGGCTCAGGCGGCTATTGAACTTGAAAGATTATCTTCACATTTAGGTCTACCTAAGGTAATAAAGGATAGGGCATTAGAAATTTATAGGATAGCTTTAGAGACGGGGTTAGTTAGGGGACGATCAATAGAGTCCGTTATGGCTGCAGCGATTTATGCCGCATGTAGGGAAAGAAGATTGCCAAGAACTTTGGATGAAATATCTAGATATACGAGAGCTGGAAGAAAGGATGTCGCTAGGTGCTATAGGCTTCTCATTAGGGAGACGCCTGTGAAGGTTCCACTACCTAATGCAATAGACTTCGTGCCTAGAATAGGTGAGACATTAAAGTTAAGCACTAGAACTATTAGGGAAGCTATCAATATACTTAGGGAAGCACAGAAGCTTGGAATAACCGCAGGAAAAGATCCGGCCGGTCTAGCTGCAGCAGCAATATATATTGCCTCACTCCGCTCAGGAGAGGTGAGGACGCAGAAGGAAGTTGCTCAGGCCGCACAGGTTACTGAAGTTACTGTAAGAAACAGGTATAAGGAATTAGCTAAAAAACTAAAGATTCCGTTACCTCTTCGTCAAGGCTAAATTGGCATCCTCAAATCTAATCCCGTTGTCCGGGCACTTATCCTCGGTATGGGCGGCAAGTTACGTTTATGTTGCGATGAAATTACTCTCTCATATATTGCTTGAATAATGCTTTTACTAATTCCTGTTTTTTCAGCTATTTTATCCATATTAAGCCTTAAGTCAAAGAGCGAGTAGAGAACTAGATCTATTGTTTCATAGCTTATGCCTAGCTCTTGCTCAGCTATCTGTCCTGCCCACAGCCTAGGGCTGCTTGGCTTAGTTACTATTCTCTCTGGCAGTCCCAAGTATTTCGCAACCTTTCTTACCTGAGTTTTATATAGGTCTCCTATTGGAAGAATATCTACCATACCATCCCCGCCCTTTGTGAAGTATCCTAAGAGGATTTCACTCTTATCTCCCGTGCCAGCCACTAAATAGTTATATTTGTTGGCATAGTAGTAGAGAAGTATCATTCTAGTCCTCGCCATAAGGTTGCCGTTTGAAATGCGGTCTTGCTCATCAAAATAAGGGATGATAGACTTGAAAGCTTCGAATATGCTGTTTATACATATTATGTGATGTTTTACATTGAAGCTATTGGCTAGGTCTAAAGCATCGTTTATGTCTTCTTCTGGTGTTATTCCCTTAAAAGGCATTATTAGTCCGGTGATCTTCTCGCTACCTACGGCTTTTACTAGAAGAGCTAGTGTAGTGGATGAATCTATCCCACCACTTAATCCGATGACGTATCCCTTTGCCTTACTCTTAGCTAGATACTCCTTTATGAAGTTAGTAATTCGCTCAACTGCATACTGCAGGTCGATGTCCAGACTTTTAATCGTTATCTTCTCCGCCATATTGTTCACACCTAAGAAGTTAAGTATCGAAAAAGAAAATAAACATTTAACTCCTTTCTTGTAATCATGAAAGTGCGTCTTTGCCTTCTTCAGCTGAGAAGCATTCCAGGAAGGAAAGAGATAAACATTGCGAAAGCTATTGAAGTTATTAAATCAGATAAAGTTGAGGAGGAAGTAGATCTTAATATATACATACTCCCTGAGCTTTACGTTCAAGGCTATTTAAGTAAAGATTTACACTTTATTCTGGCTGAAACCATACCCGGCCCGACGACAGAACTCTTTGCTGAAGTTCTTAAAGAAAAATCTGTTAAGAGCATAGCTATCCTCGGGATGTCCGAGCGTAGTTCCGAGGATAGGCTACTGTATAACTCGGCTGCTATAGTTGGTGAAAGAGGAGTAATTGGCGTATATAGGAAGAGACACCTACCCAGCTATGGCTTATTTGAAGAATTAAGGTACTTTAATCCATGGCGTGGCACAATTAACGTATACAACATTGATGGACTAAAGCTGGGAGTTGCTATATGTTATGACGCATTCTTCCCCGAAGTTTCAAGAACCCTCATGTTAAGGGGTGCTATACTCCACGTCTATTTATCAGCTGCACCAGATATGTCTAGGGACCATTTTGAGACATTCATTAAATGCCGTGCTATGGAAAACACGGTTTTTGTAGCATACGTCAATAATGTGGGGTTTCAAGACGGCATAGGCTTCTTTGGGGGAAGCCATGTGAGGGGTCCTTTAGGTAAAATGCTCGTTAAAGCTAAGCTATACGAGGAGGATGTGGTCTCAGCGGTGATAGATACGGATCGCATTCGCAGCGCAAGAGAAAAGAGGCCTATTATAAGGGACCTAATATTCCAGGATGTAAAGGATCTTTATGATGCATACCTTGCCCGAAGCTAGCCTAAAATTTCACGTAAAGCTTTACTTATTCTTTCATAGGAGTCTTGTAGAGACTCTGAGATTACTTTAGTTTCGGCTAGCACTGGCATGAAATTTGTATCTCCATTCCACCTTGGGACTATATGTATGTGTACGTGGTCTTCAACGCCTGCTCCCGCTACCCTCCCAATGTTTATACCTACATTAAACCCGTCGGGATTCATGGCCTTTCTTAATGCTAATATTGAATATTTTACAAGCTTCATCATTTCAAGTACCTCCTCATCGCTAAGATATTCCAGAGAGGGTACGTGCGAATATGGGACAATTAATAAGTGTCCGTTGTTGTATGGGTACTTGTTTAACACGATGAAAGCAGTATCTCCCCTATGGAGTATGAGGTTTTCCTTATCCTTTTCCCTATCATAGCTTATAATTTTACAGAAAATACATTCATTCGTTTTCTTCACTGCGGATAAAATATACTTTATTCTCCAGGGAGCCCACATAATCTTCATATTCCATCATCATCCTCTGTGTTTAGCTTATTTCTATACACTCCAATATTTATTTTGAATGGTATTTTCAGGATATCTCAGATGCTATAATGTTCAAGTTCTTTCTCAAAAACCGGGTAAACACATGCAGTTTAGGCGACGCAAAACTACATTTCAAACTAAGTTCTGGAGTAGAACGTTAATCTATCCTTTATTTAATGTAAAATTTTATAGTATTTTAATAATGATATATTTATTAGCTCAGAGGTACTTCTCGTTCATCAGCTATCAGAAGGCGCTTTTTCTTCATAGCCTAGTATATTTTACCTTTAAATTAGCTTATAAACATTCCCAAATCATCTCCTGCAAATTAGACCATTTCTTGAGCCCTCTGAAGGTTGGGTAGTAATCGTAAGTGAAGAAAAATATATATCGATAGCCTCTGGATTATATATTCTGGAGCCCGGTGGTGTAGCGGTCAAGCATGGTGGGCTCTGGACCCAGTTAGGAGAGAAACCCGCCGACCGGGGTTCGAATCCCCGCCGGGCTACTATCCTTAACACTTGCATTAACTAGTTCTGCTAGAATTCTTATAATGTGGGTAATATTTTCCTCTAATACACTGAAACACAGAAAACTCGCATGATTATCTGTAAACTAACCTACATTAAGATTACATGATAAGAAGTTTATAATATAAAGAAAGAGTAAAGAAACTTTCTTTTATACTAAAAATTAATTAGTAGTTTCAATCAAATTCAGTTTCTTTTTCTTCTTCGCCTTCTCTTCCTTTCTCTTCCTTAGTCTCAAGCTTGCTTGCCGCTATTATATCGTCAATTCTCAGAATCATTGCAGATGCTTCAGTTGCTGATTTTAGTGCCTGAGTTTTTACTACGAGTGGCTCTACTACTCCTAGCTTTAGCATATCTTCTATTTCTCCAGTGAATACGTTTACACCATACTTCCATCCATCCTTCTCCTTATGCTTCTTCCTTAACTTCATTAGGGTCTCAATGGCATCAAGCCCAGAGTTCTCAGCTAGGGTTTTCGGTATAACCTCTACTGCATTAGCAAAAGCCTCTATCGCTAATTGCTCCCTTCCACCAACTTTTGCAGCGTAATCCCTCAACACTTTGGCTATTTCTGCTTCTGGTGCGCCTCCACCCGGCAGTATGCATGGCTCCTCTATTACATCAGCTACTACCCTTAGGGCATCGTTTAATGATCTCTCAACTTCATCGACTACTTTCTCTAGACCTCCTCTTATCAGTATGCTTACTGCTTTAGGATCTTTACATCCTTCAACGAATACCATTCGTTCCTCGGCTATCTTCCTTTCCTCTACCAGTTTAGCGTATCCTAGATCCTTCTCTGTTAGGTCTTCGACCTTGGTTACTATCCTAGCTCCAGTGGCCCTAGCTAACTTCTCCATATCGGACTTCTTGACTCTCCTTACAGCCAGTATGCCTTCCTTAGCAAGGTAGTGTTGGGCTATATCATCTATACCCTTCTGGCAGAATACTACGTTTGCACCTGCCTTCTTGATCTTCATAACCATATCTCTTAACAGTCTTTCTTCCTCCTCTATGAAGGCCTGCATTTGCGATGGATCGTGTATCCTTATTTCTGCATCTATTTCAGTCTTCTCTATTTCAAGTGGCGTATCCAGTAGAGCTATTTTAGCGTTTTCTATTCTCTTAGGCATGCCTGGGTGAACTACCTCCTTATCTATGATTACTCCGTAGACTAGCTGTGTATCAAACATGCTGCCTCCTTGTTTCTTTGTCATCTGTATGTATCCGGTGTCTGCTACGATGCGATCTCCTCTCTTCTCTGTTATCTGTTTAACGGCCTTTACTGCTATTTCAGCCAGGTATTCTCTGACCCCGGCGACTGCTTTTCCGTGCATAGCAGTCATTGCAACCTTCTTTAATGACTCATCATCGTCCCTGTCTACCTTTATGGCTATACTCTTTAGTACTTCTTTCGCCTTTTCAAGCGCCTTCTTGTACCCTGACACTATTACTGTCGGATGTATGTTCTTTAGTAGCAGCCTCTCGGCCTCCTTGAGTAGCTCACCAGCTAGAACCACTGTTGTTGTTGTTCCGTCTCCCACCTCATCGTCCTGGGCCTTGGATATTTCCACGAGCAGTTTGGCTATTGGATGCTGTACGTCAATTTCATCCAGTATAGTTGCTCCGTCGTTACTAATGGTTATATCTCCTAAGCTGTCAATTAACATTTTATCCATTCCTTTTGGTCCTAGGGTCGTCTTGATGGTTTCGCTGATTGCTTTTGCGATCATAATGTTTTGTCTTATTGCCTCACGACCAAATGTTCTCGTGGTACCTTCCTTTAGGATTAGAACAGGAACTCCACCTATTTGTGCTAGTTGAGCCGCCATTCTAACACCCCATGAGAATAATCCGAAAAATGCATATTAGCGCTTCTATATATTTTTTACGCAGAAAAGCCATCGTGAGATGTTAGATTATGCAAACCATGAGTACTGCTTTATCATCGGATTGGTCATAACTTATAAGCCTGTATGTTGGATTATCTGACGTGGTGAGAGAATTGTCCGCTAACTTACAGGTTGCTATAGACGTTGTTAACTTAGATAAAGCTATGCGTATAGCTAAGGCAACGTACGTAAGTGGCGCGCGTTATATTGAGGCTGGTACACCGTTGATTAAGAAGTATGGCGTTTTACCTGTAAAGATATTCAGAGCATATTTTGATGATGCCTTTATTGTAGCTGATACTAAAACTATGGATGCAGGAGTTCTTGAAGCCAGGGTATTCTACGAAGCTGGTGCCGATATCGTAACTGTCCTTGCATTAGCGAGTAAGGAAACTATAGAGGAAGTTACAGAGCTGGCTAGGGAATACGGTAAGCTTGTGATGGTTGATTTTATAAATGTAGCAAATCCGATTGAGAGGCTGGAAGAGATAGCCAATATAGGATTTGATATAGTCTGTCTTCACATAGGTGTTGATGTACAGAAGCGCCGTGGAATAAGCATAATCTCCTTGGTAAACGAAGCAAGATTCATTAGGGAAAAATACGGTAGTATTAAGCTTGCCCTTGCTGGAGGAATAAAACCGCAAATTATTCCGCAAATTATTCATGCAAAGCCAGATATTGTAATTGTTGGCGGATATATAACGAGGTCCAACGATCCCGGTAAAAGAGCTAGAGAAATACTGCATGCAATCGCCTCCTCAGGAAAAACTTAATAGTCTTCTGTATTGGATGTAGGGATGGGGAGTCTAATGCCCGACAAAGTTATTACAACGCTTTTAAGCGACCTGGAGAAACTGTTTAGGTATGCATTAGCTCACTGTGAATACGTATGTCCTGAAAGGCGGGATCCAGAGACGTGCATTATCATGAGCATACTTTCAAAAAAGTTCGGTATTAAGCTTCCATGCGAGGAGGACTATGGAGAATTTAAACGAGAAACGTTTGAAAAATTAATAAAAGAAATAGAAATCAGGAGAGGAAAGAAGATAGATGAAGTTATAAGAGAGTTAGAGAAAAATGGCTACAAATCCCTGCAGGATCAAATAGATCATAACGATGCGATATTTGCCGTAGAGGTTCTGCGGGCCTACGATAAGCGAAAACTATTAAGCGAAGAGAAAGAAAAAGAATAAAAGGGATACACATGCCCGTTTGCCCTGACTGTGGATCTATAATGAAATATGATCATAGGCGCTCTATGTATGTGTGTAAAAATTGCGGTTTTTCATTAACCCGAGAAGAGTGGAGCAGAATTAAATCTTCCAAGTTTAAGGGAAGAGATGAGGAGGAAAAGGAGGATAAAGCACGGGAGTATTTGGCTTGGTGGCTTTCAAGGAAAAAGTAAGGGTAGGCTATCTTGTTCAATGTTTTTATTATCGGTCCAGCTGGTTCGGGTAAGTCAACTTTAACTCATAGCCTATCTCAATGGCTGTTAGCTCACGACATAGATGTAGTTAGGGTTAACTTAGATCCAGCGGTAGAGAAACTCCCCTACGAACCCGATGTTGACGTAAGGGAGTGGGTTAGAGCCGATTTCTTTATGGAGAAATATGGATTAGGACCTAATGGCGCAATTATAGCATCTGTTGATTATATGGCTACTCAAATCGAGAAAATAAGGGAAGAAGTACTCTCCTCAGGTTCAGGCTATGTAATTTTCGATACTCCGGGTCAAATGGAGCTATTTGTCTTTAGAGATATCGGAGAATATCTGATATCACAACTGAGCGAGAAACGTTCATGCATTATTTTTATATTAGATGCGGTTGTAGCTCTTCGTGCAAGTTCGTTTGTTTCATCCCTACTTCTATCAGCATCCGTGTTCTATCGCTTTCATAAACCTATGATAAACGTCTTAAATAAAATCGACTTCATAAACGGAAAGTATCTCGAGAAAATTCTCGGATGGATTGATAACCCGGAGGAGTTGCACGATGAATTAAGAAAGGAACTAGTTGGAACTAAACTTGAGCTATCGACGAACATATATGAGACAATAAAAGAGTATCTAGACATCTTCAATGTATTGCTTGTATCGGCAAAGACAGGAGCGGGAATCGACACACTCTATACTGTATTGCAACAAATATATTTAGGTGGTGAAGATTACATAGTGTTGCCCTAGGGACCTCCATGAAAAAAGAGGCTAAGACTATAATTGATAAGGCAAGAAGAGAGGGTAGGAAGGTTCTGATGGAGAATGAATCCAAAGACTTGTGTCTACTATACGGTATACCTGCGACTAAAGCTTATGTAGCCAAAACTTTGGATGAAGCGGTTGAGATATCAAAGAAAATAGGCTTTCCTCTCGTTATGAAAATACTATCACCCGATATTATTCATAAGAGTGATGTAGGCGGAGTTATCCTAAACATCACCTCCGTAGAAGAAGTTATCGAAGCATATAGAAAAGTAATTAGTAATGCTAAGAAATATGTGCCTAATGCGAGAATTATAGGAGTTACTATTCAGAAGCAGGCGCCTAAGGGTTTAGAGGTAATTGTTGGGTGTATAAAGGATCCCAACTTCGGCCATGTGTTAATGTTCGGTTTAGGCGGGATATTTGTAGAAGTTATTAAAGATGTTTCATTTAGGATAGCGCCGGTTAACGAGAATGAGGCTAGAGAGATGATTAACGAAATTAAGGCGAAGCCTCTGCTTTATGGGTATAGGGGTCATGAGAAAGTAGATATCGACACAATTGTAGATATCATTACCAAAGTATCGGAAATGGTTGGGGAAATTAAGGAGATAGAACAAATAGATTTAAATCCTATATTTGTTTACTCTCATGGCGCTAAAGTTGTTGATGCAAGGATAATACTTGAGTGAGAGGATGGCTCCAAATGGATATGTAGAGGCAATAAATAAGCTTAAACAGGAACTGCTTAAGCTCCAGGAACAGGCATATGCAGAAAGGAGCTTAAGGGACGAATACAATACTAAAGTTAGGTTAATTGTTTCCGAGCTAAAGGAATTGAATCAGAATGCTAAGAAAATAAGAGAAGAAGTTAGGGAGATGAGGGAAAAGAAAAATGCCTTGCTTGAAGAGCTACGTAAACTTAGGGAGAAAAGGAGAAAACTTAGAGAGATGAAAAGCGAGCTTATAGCTAGAAGGAGAAACATAATTTCTGAGATTAAGAAGATACGTGAAAGACTCGGTGCAAAACGCAGGAAGAAGCTTCAGAAAGATCTGATAAAGGAGGAAATAGAAAGATTAGAGTGGGAGTACCAAACTCGATCGCTGCCACTCGAAGTAGAACAACAATATGTCGACAGAATAAATCAGCTTGAACTCCTACTAGCTAAATTAGAAACGCTAGAAAGCAGGGAAAATGAATTAGAGGAAATTAGGAATAAGATAGAGGAAATTAACACGAGACTTAATGAGCTTAAGGAAAAAATAGAGGAAGTGTTCAACAATTATAAGGATGTTAAGGAAAAACTGAACGAAAAGAGGGAGATCCTTAACGACGTTTTGAAGAGGATAGAAGAGCTTGAAAACGAGAAAAATAACCATAAGAGCAAGGCCGATGAACATCATAAGAAGTACATAGAGCTAGCGACAAAGATTAAGGATATTAAGGACGAAATCAGTCGACTAGCATTTCTAGCTAAGGCGGAACAACTGGCTAAGTTGGTTGAAGAGAGAAAAAGAAAACTCAGAAGCAAAGCTGAGGAGGTATACGAAAAGTACAAACGCGGCGAGAAACTTACGCTTGAAGAATTCAAGCTACTAATGGAATTCGATTTTATCGAGAAAAAATAGCATTTATCTAGAAACAAAACCTTTAATAGTAAATTTATTAAACTTACTAATCGTCATCGGTTATAATTCTGCGGCTTGGGAAAGGTATGAGCGAAGATAATGAGCGAAAAATACCCAAGAGATTGCTTATACTCTGTGTGGATAGAGACGATGATATAGGTGAGTATACTCGTGTTGAAACCCCTATAGTAGGGCGTGATGCCGTGCTTAAATCAGCTATAAAGTTCGCCATTCAAAGACCTGAGGACTCCGATTCAAATGCTTTATTTGCCGCAATACAGCAATTCGATAGGATTAGAAAAGTTGTAGGACCAGAAAATTGTGAGATAGCCGTTATAGCTGGAACCCCGGAAGAAGGAATTGAAGCCGATATGAAAATACTATCTGAACTTGATAAAGTGCTCGGTAAATTTTCTGCCGAAGCTGTAGTGCTGATTTCCGATGGCCCCACAGACGAACAAGTAATTCCCCTGATTCAATCTAGGTTACCTGTAATTTCCGTTAGAAGAGTTGTAGTACAACAGTCTAGGGGGATCGAGGAATCGTTTGTTCTAGTGACAGGTTATCTTAAGAAGCTTTTTACCGAGCCAAAGTATCGAAAATACTCTTTAGGGATTCCGGGCATTTTAATGTTTATTCAGGCTTTCTTATCAGTTCTGGGTATTTCAAGTTATTTCTGGCATATAATTCCCATGTTTTTGGGGCTTGCATTCGTATATAAGGGATTTGCATTAGATGAAAAAATAAAGGAAGCCTACTCGCAATACCCCATAACATTCATATCCATGCTTACTGGAATTACCCTAATTCTAACAGGCACAATTATCACCTACTCCTTAGGCAAATTTTCAAGAACAAACATTATAGAACTAATATCGGAAATTATGCTTACTTCTATAGGAGGATTACTTACCTTAGCGGACATAACCATACTAGGTGTCCTCTTTATACTAGCGGGGCGAATAGCGGATAATATAATCCAGTACAAGCGTCTAGACTGGAAATCACTAATAGCTTTATCCTTCATAATACCATTCAGAGAAGCAACAATTGAGATATTTAGAGTTATTTTAGGTATGGGAAACATATTATACTTGATATACTGGATGTTCATCTCAGTGCTTATATCAATGCTTGTCGCAGGATTTTTAGCGTTGAGAGAGAAAATCACCATACTCACGTAGATTTCAAGGACTACTCTCCCGGTGTATTTATGAAAAAACTATTTTTCAGGCTATCGATGGAACATAGAACCTTGCCCATATCTGAAGTACTTGCTATCCTCGAAAGTGAAGGTTGCAGCTATGAGATAACTCTCAATTATCCGGGACTGCTTGTATTAAAAAGCGAGCCAAGGACCCTAGAGAGCGTAAAAAAGCGTTCTGCATACGTTAAATATGGAGGATACGTACTACATTATGCAAACAATATAAACACTCTCATAGACGATTTAAGGAAAAAATTTATTCTGGAAGATCTTCCTTCGGATAAAACGTTCTGCGTAAGAGTTGATAAGCTTGGAGGCAAGGAAATACCAGTGAATAGCGTCTCCATTGAAAGAAAAATAGGCGCTATAATCGTAAAGAAAACGAATTTACATGTAGACTTGGAAAAGCCGGATATCCGCTTTAACGTTATCATATCCCCTGAAGCTAGTGTACTAGGAGTAGAGAGTTTCAGAATAAGGAGAAGAATTTTTGAGAAGAGAAGACCTTCTAAAAGACCCTTCTTTCATCCCAGCACCCTTCATCCAGTATTAGCGAAAGCCCTTGTCAATCTATCCAGAGCCCGTAGAGGAAGCATTATAGTGGACCCATTTTGTGGTGCTGGCGGAATTCTGATAGAAGCCGCACTTCTAGGCTATCATGTAGTGGGATGTGATGTTTTAAGCGAGATGGCACATGGTGCCAAGCTTAATTTAAAGCATTTTAACATATGGAGTTCATCTAATCTAATTGTTAGTGACTCAGAAAAGCTTGTATTTAGGGAGAAAAGCATAGATTATATAGTTACTGATACTCCATATGGAAGATTATCGACTACCAAAGGAAAAGATCTAGATAAACTTATGGAGAAATTCGTAGCAAGAATTGCTAGAGCCCTACGTAAAGGAGGCAGGGCAGTTATTATGGTGGATAGTAGAATTAATATAGAGCAAATAATTGCTAGAAACAATTTAAAAATATTGGAAAAACACCTAATACGAGTCCATAGGTCACTGACCCGGAAGATAGTGGTGGCAGAAGTATGATGGAAATATTTTTCCTAGGTACTGGAGGCAGCGTGCCATCAAGAGATAGGAATCTACCCTCTATCGTAATAAGGAGAAAAGGTGAAATCTTCATATTTGACTGTGGAGAATGCATGCAGAAGAGGTTCCTACTTAATCATATTGGTGTTAATAAGCCCACATATGTATTTATAACACATCTGCATGGAGACCATGTCTTCGGGCTACCTGGACTATTATCCACTTTCTCCCTTCTAGGTAGAAGCCTTCCGATCGAAATATATGGACCAAAGCCCATTAAAAGCTTCATCGAATCGATACTTGAAAATACGTACACGAACTTACAGTATGAAGTTGTTGTAAAGGAGGTTACTCCAGGATGCATATTTGAGAAGAGAGAATACTATGTTATATGCACATGGGCCAAGCACTCCGTGCCTACACTAGCTTATTCCCTTGTAGAAAAGGATAGACCAGGACGATTTAATGTAGAAAAGGCTTTAGCTTTAGGAATTCCGAAAGGACCCTTGTGGAAGAAACTGCAAATAGGATATTACGTGGACTTGCCAAATGGTAGGCGCGTCTATCCCGAGGATGTCTTAGGTCCGCCTAGAAAAGGGCTTAAAGTAACATATACGGGTGATACCGCTCCTTGTAGCGAGATAGTTAAACTAGCCTACGGTTCAACGCTACTAATACACGATTCTACGTTTACAGAAGAGTATAGGGAGGAAGCTGAGGAATCGCTTCATTCAACAGCTCGTCAAGCAGCAGAGGTAGCTTTAAAGTCGCATTCTAAAGAATTAGCATTGTTTCATATTAGCCCTAGGATTACGGATAATGAAAAAATTTTAATGGAAGCTAAAGCCGTGTTTCCAAATACGTTTGTAGCGATAGATAATAGCATTAAGGTACTGAGATATGAGGATTAGGGATCGGGTGGAGGATACTCTTTAATAGGCTTTCCCTTAAAAGTTCTGGGCGCTAACCAATTTATAAAACCTTTTACATCGCTTGACCTAACAATGAAAGTTATTGCTCCTTTAGGGCTCTCCCTGTCAGGAAAGCTACAGAAAGATACTACTCCTACGTATGCCGCCTGCTTATTTAAATAGAATACAATAGTGTCCCCCGCGACCCCTCTATAAATGTAGTTTCGTGCTGCATCAAGAATTCTTTGCCTCCTTAACGCGGAGTATAGCTTCTTCAGGCACTCAGGTCCCCTACCATAGCATATCAGCTCCGCCCTAGTATCATCTATCTCCTCTAACTTGACGGTATCTGGTGTAAAAACGTTGAATACCGCTCTCTTCACTTTTTCTAGGCTTTCTGTAACGGTCACGAAAGTTCTAACTTCAACTTCCACTATATACCGACCTCCTCCTTCAATACATTCTCTATCTCCTGGATAAATTCAGTTAGGCTTTTCTTGTAGTTGACAATCATGATATCGGCTAAAGCAATAACATTGCCTACTCCTAATGCAAGTTCATTTAAATCCCTATGCTTAAACTCTTCAAATGTTTTTGGGTCGTCTCTTCTCTTTCGCTCTCTTAATCTCTTGAACCTTTCCTGAGGTGGGGCGTGCACCGCAAGTATCTTTACATCATACTTTTCCCTGAAGACCTCAACTTCTACTAGACTCCTAACGCCGTCCACTACAATTATCTTATCAGGATACTGTTCTATGGCCTTGGAGGTCAGCTTGGCGATAATATCCTCTCCATGCCTTTCCCTCAGCTTAACTGAGAAGTCAGTTAATGATATTCTGCTTCCTTTCTCATGCTCTTTTTTCAATAAATCCCTAACTATATCTCCCATTGATACTATTCTTACTCCCTTCTTTCTAAACACGTCTGCTACTACGCTCTTTCCACTGCCCGGCATACCAGTTATAAGTATTAGCAGTTTCGTCATAACGTAGAGTCTAACTCGTTTCGGTTAATAATACTTTTGGGAAACTATAATAGAGTGATAGATCGATTGGTATATGGCGATAGATGATGAAAATATGTGTTGTAGGCGTAGGTAGATGGGGCAAGAATTACGCTAGAGTATTTAGCGAGCTTAAGGGAGAGGGAGTTATAGATGAGTTTTATGTGTGTGATAAGAATATTTCTAGAGCACGGGAAATAGCCTTAAAGTATGGTGCTGATGGCTACGGTGATGACGCGGTAGCTACTATTAGAAAGAATAGCATAGATGCAGCTGTAGTTGCCGTTCCTACGGTTTATCACCATAGGGTTTCGATGGAATTGCTACCCTATGTTGACCTCCTGATAGAAAAGCCTATAGCTAGCTCTATTAAAGAAGCATGGGAGATAGTTAGAGAAACTGAGAAACTGGAGCGAATAGTAGCCGTAGGCCATATCGAGAGATTTAATCCCGCCGTCATAGCCCTTAAGAAATATATTGAAAGCTTAAGGGGAGAAGGGGATAACCCCCTATATGTGTCTACCCAGAGAATAGGACCTGGACCTTATCCCGGTAAAACAGATAATCTTGGCGTTGCTCATGATCTGCTTATCCACGATGTGGATGTAGTATGCTATTTGCTTAAGGCGTTGCCTAGCAGAGTATGGTCGCTAACTGTGTATACGGAAAGTTTCCCCTATGAAACTGAAATATTTGCAATATTTTCATATGATGCAGAGGAGACGATAACTGCAAATCTTAGGGCTAGCTGGAGAACATCCTCCACCCTTAAGAAGAGAGAGCTGTTTATACAGACAAGGAATTCGATAATACGATTAGACTATATTCTCCAGGTAATATCTGTCGAGAAAGGTGTTGCTGAACATAGGTCCTTGGAGGATTACTCCGAAATACTTTCAGCATATAGATCAGCAGATTATATGGAGAGAAGGCTTTTAACGTCGCATGCTTCTGAGCCTTTAAAACTCGAGGTAAAAGATTTTATAAACTCTATACGTCAGAGAAAAAGGCCCTTAGTATCGGCATTGGACGGATATATAGCGTTAAAATGTGTAATTTCAGCCCTTGAATCCAGCAAAAGAAATGAAGCTGTTAAAATAGACTGGAATGAAATTAGAGACTTCGAATAATACGAATTATATTATTTATTCCAGCATTTGTTCTAAATCCTTTGGGAGAAAAATGCGTAAGTGATGCTTGAAATCCGGAATCCCTTAGCATCTCTACCGCTTTTTTGGGGGAGAACTCTCTAACCTTATGGATACTGGCTAGCTCATCTGTAGCATGAAAGGGACTATTTATTAGCGCTTCATCGGCTATCGTAGCTACTATATTCTCTCCCTCTTTAACAAATTTCGTGAAGAAATGCTTAAGCTCTCTATAGCTTTTCGGCACATTTTTTGCTAGTTGAACATTCCATAGAAGATCTGTCCACAGAGGCCCGGCTACTTTAAGTTTACTGCCACATACATTACATATTCTCTCAACATTAGGATATAACGCATTATCCATAAATTTGTTCCCGCATTTACTACAGTAGTATAGGTAGCCAATGCTTTTATCCAGTAAATTATTACATAATTTAATTCCATGTTTTACTCTAACTATTATTCTGATGAAATGTTTTTGAGAGTAAGTATATAGGGGTTCTATTGAAATGCCGTATTTTGCTCCTTCGCGCGCTATATATCCGAGCAGTATCCTTACAGCTATCTCCCTGGAGAATCGTACCTTTAATGGCTTGGAAAAGTACTTTCTGATGCATGCTTTTGGATGTATACCCTGGAGAGGAGCCATGTCCGTTGCAGTAATCATTAAAATTCCTTCATTACGTAAGGCTAGAAAAGCACAGTCCATGAAGGGCACAGGCGTTCCGAAGGGATCGATATCTATTATACACGGGTGTATATTGAGTTCATATCTGATCTTTAGAATAGCTAGTCTAGAATCCTCGTTCAATACCATAGATATTTTAGATAAACCATTTCTTTCAATGTTTCTCCTTAAGATTGAGCAAGCTAACTTATTCTTATCTACAAAGAAAAGCTTCAGATAATCTTTCAATTCATAGGGGATACTTTCTAAAGCGTATCTAATCCCGCGTATACCAGTTCCCGCCGTTAAGTCTACTAAATTCCTCAAGTTAAAGTTTAGATTATCTAATATTGCCCGCAACACGGCTACGTCTATGTTCCTTGAAAGCTCCATATTTGGGTTATAGAAGACTGGTGATCTACATGGATGATGTAAGCCTAAGCTCTTTATGTCAACTACAAATATACTTGCTCTTCCTTCCCTAACACTTTTCAAGCTATAGGTATTCATCGAGCTATCTCGTCCATGAAAGAATCAGGATTTTTCTCCATATCCCTTAGCTCATTAGGCGTTATTACTAGTGATTTTTCAAATTCTAGCTCTCTTTTAACCCTTTGGTTTTCAGCTAACACAATTATATTTGATCCAAGTACCTCGGCTATCTTTAGCGATATTCTTAGATCTCTCATATCCCTGTTCCTCCTCTTATAGCTTTTTATTAAAAGTTTTGTACGATTTCTATCGTTTCTTCCGGCTACTTCAAATGGCATTCTTTTAAGCCTAACAAACTTGAAACCAAGGCTCTTCATTATCAACATTAGCTTATTTAATAATGGATCACTAACCTGTGTACCCATATCTATTTTTGCTAATGGTACTTTAAAACATTCAGTTAAATGAAAAACTTCGACTAAAGGCTCGTTTAAAACCTCCTCTAGCTTTATCGCTACATCAAGCGTTGCATCCATCTCGTCATTCTCATAGCTATAAATTGTTTTACGTGAAACCCCAACTTTCTCGGCTAATTCTCCTCTAGAAAAACCAGCCTTCTCACGTGCCTTCCTTAGCTTTTCTCCGTTTATCTTAACATATAAACCACCCCTATAGGCGTACACGTGTGGTATTTCCCTCTCATTACTTATTAATGCATTGAAAGTTTTTGGAGATAACGCTATTATTCCTGACCTTCTGTAGATAACATAGTCAATTAACCTCTCATTTTTTGCAGATTCACCTATTACTACTGGAACCCCATTGATGCTATACGCTAACTTTATCAGCTCGCTTGCCACGGAATCATCACAACTATCTATGTTTTTAAAGTACTTTACTATAAGCACTTTTTCCGAATATTCCTCATTATAGGCTATTATATTAAAACAGTAACTTCTCCTATCAGTATTTACAACTATCTTAAACTTCTCTCCCTTTAGATCCCTAACCACGTTATTGAGCGCTTGTTTCACGCGCATATTATGAGACATAATAATATTTGATTAGATGCTTAAATTCCTTCTCCTTCATCTATTTTTTAATAGCTACTAAAAAAGCGTGTGCCACATCGTAAGGCTCTAAGTGTACAACATTTTCAATTCCAAAGCCTCTGGATTCTAGATGTTCTATTTCACGGCGATAAGTTTCTGAAGGCTCTTTAGTTACATCAATACTCATTGCCTTTATTGCCTGAACTACCCAGCCTCCAGACTTTAGATATACATCAGCGTTATCAGCTACAATCTTGCTCTGAAACGGCTGTGCTATATCCGCGTAGACTACATCAACCTCTGTTAAGTACATTCTATAGGATACTGGAAATCTTGCATCAGCTAGTATTGGAATCATGTTCTTTCTATGCGGCAGACACCTCTCGATGAATTCCCTCATTACTCTAGGTGAGAACTCTATGCAGAAAACTAATCCTTCCTCGCCAACAATATCAGATACATGGCTTGGGGTAGTTCCTGTAGCTGAGCCTAGATAGAGAAC
>QMRD01000004.1 GCA_003649225.1 Thermoprotei archaeon
ATTTTCAAGCGGGGAACTACCTCCGCCGCCCCCTCCACCGCCTCCTACCAAAAAGGAGGGTATAGGTAAAACTATAATTTTAATAATTATTGTAATTGCCGTCCTAGGTGTTGCCGCTGTTGCTGCATATTTCCTGCTTCCAGGGTTGTTTGGTGGCGGCTTGCCTTCAGCTGATGAAATTATATCCAAGTCGTACGATGCATTGAGGAACGTTAATACCTATAAGTTTGATCTCTCGATGTCTATAAAAACAAAGGTTATGGGTACCACTGTTACCATAAACATGGATGGGCACGGTGCTGTTGACTATAAGAGTAAAAAGATGAAGATGGCATATACGTTCCAGGGTATGAATTACGAGATATACATAATCGGCGACACTATGTATATAAAAATACTCGGCCGGTGGTATAAGACTACCCAGAAGGGATTGTGGGAAAGACAGGAAATGATTAATGCATCAATCTCGCTAATGGAGAAGCTTAAGGCTGAGGTTAAGGGAGTAGAGAAAGTCGATGGGAGAGATGCCTATAAGGTGGAGATAACTCCCGGCGGCTTAAGTGAAAAGGAGCTTACAGATATTATAATGGAGACTATTTCGACAGGATACTCGAACATACCAACAGGACTTCAAGGTAATATCACCATTAAATCGTTTTCATCTACAGTATGGATCGATAAGGAAACTTATGTTGTACTTAAGACGGTATCCGACATGGAGATGGAGATAAAGAGCAACGTAGGCTCGGTTACAAGCGAAATACACAGCGAGTGGAAGATTAAGGATATAAACAAGCCAGTATCGATAGTACTGCCTCCTGAGGCTAAAAACGCTAAGCCGCTATCAACATTCCAGGGAGGATGGGGTTAAGATACCTCTAAATATCTATAGTGTTTTTCAGCTATTCTTACTACTATATTTTTCTCCCCGAACATAGGATTTATTGATTTATTCCATTCAAAGGCTATAGCCCTTTTAGCCAAGTGGCTGTATCCTTCTCCCCTAGCCTCCAATATCTTAAGCTTGACTAGATGAACGTTTATATCTCCCTCGTATACAGGATGACCTGCGTCCCTAAATGCCATATTATACAGCATTCTCGCCACTAAATTAACCTCGTAATCGTCAGTTGGATCTATGCGGGATAGAAAATTCGTGTTGACCCTGCTCTTTCTCTCTATGTAGTCCCAGAGTAAATTAAGCTGAAGATCTATGCACTTCTTGAACTTAGCCCAGAAGCTTGATTTATCGAAATTAAGGAGTATTTCACGATATGCTTTAAGGATGTTCTTCCACCTATTGTCTCCAGCTTTAAATAGCGTGTTTATTAAGAGTACCGTTCCCCCAGCTATCAGGGATAGTGACGTTTCAACCAGTTCGTTCTCAATGCTCCACCAGAAGGTTGGACAGCTTATGTACGAATCCTGACATACCCTTGAATAAGCCTTTAAAAGTCCTGAATATACGTCTAAGTCAACATCACCTAGATGAATTCTAATTAGCTTTTCCTCATCTTCACCTATCAGTAAAACCCGCCAATACTCCCTAAGCAGTTTACTGCCTCCCCTCACCCTATCTAGGTAATCCACTACTATCTCGTAGACTTTATTGGAGAGCTCCTTCCTAATTACGTTAAATGCGACCTTCCAGGCGCTATTTACTATTCTTAATTGTATCCTATCTCCTATCTTCTGCCTATATATTAAATAATATGTCTTTACAACACCATCCTCAATGTAATCTATTCCGGTCCACCGAGGAAAGAATATGCCCTTGCTTATTAGAGCCGTATCCCAAGATCCCTTAAGATTAGGATCTAAAGTTGGAACATAATCTGACCACGATGTATTATCATATACATCGACTACGTTGAGCCTATCTAGTTTTTCAAGAACTATACCGATTATCTTCTTCATCTTAATTCTAACAATCTTGCCGTCACTACATCTAACTCCATCCTCTAAGATCCGATAAAGGTATTCGAGGATTATAGGCTTATTGGGGTCATAGTTGCCTCCATAGCATTCCGCGTCATTCATCTCGCCTATTGGAGAATCTACATTGCATAGCTTATCCTTAAATATACATAGGATATCCGCCAAGATGCTGTTAAATGCTATGGCATTACTTAATGCTGAATCCCTTATGGCTACAATCACTCTATCCTTAATGAATCCTATCGAGACTCCCTTCCGTTTAACCTGCCTATCATCAAGGAACAAGATCAAGTTTATATCATTGAATCCATATTCCTTAGCCACTTCATTAGCTACCTTATACGTGTCCTCCATAGCCTCCTTAGTGTAGGCGCATTCAGGCATCCACCATCCTACTATTGGAGGACTCGTTTTATCAAGTATATATTTATAGAATAGTTCGAAGAAAAAGCTCCAGCTCCAGTAAAGGTTTATCAGAAAGTTGTCTCTATTATCGCTGCGCATCAACGGCTGTATTGGATGTGAGTAAGCCGTAGCTACAATCCACGTTCTACCGGAGAACACCTTATCCAGTAGCTCATTGTATGCCTCCTCATTGTATTCTTTAAGCATTTTTAGAGTTATTGGCTCGATATTTATCGATCTATTATCGACCGTATTTATGATCTCGTCATATACTGAGCCGGGAGCTAAGACTACATGGCATTCGTTTAATCCATGTATAATTCTGTCCCTAACCTTTCTAACAGCATGTCTCTCTCTTTCCTTAAGTTTAAATCCATCTATTATTCTCCTTGGCTGATAGCCGTGCCTATGTTCCCACAGTATCTTTTCAATCAAAACCGTGCACCCTAGTACTTAAGTATGCCTGCTCCCTCCTTCTCGGCTATGCTCCTCGCTTTTATTATAATTACCACTATTATTGCTGTGAATACAATAATGCCTATAATAGCGATTACGTAGGATGGAATAGTAAACACAGACTCAGCGCTTACTTCAACTTCAATACTTGATACACTAATTGTTCCAAGCACTAGATCCACCCTAACCCTCCCGGACCCGCCCTTAACGCACTTTACTTTATACTCGTACTGACTCTCCCCTGGAGGTACGTTAATATCGCTGAACGTTTTCGCCTCAATTATGCCGTCATCTGAGGAGAATTTAAGGCTAATTACCACGTTATACTGAAACTCGTTCTTGACAGCTACTTTAAACAGCGCCTCCTCGCCTTCCCTTATACCTCCCTCCACATTCACCGATATAATTTTCACCTTACCAAGCTCGCTTAGAGCCAGTTCCTCAGCTTTATCGGCCCACATCTTAATTACCTTCTGATTGCCCTCGTATTCTCCGTACCAGTAATAGTCGCTGTCTAAAGCTATCGATATAGCCCTCAACACCTCGTACAGCCTAGAGGAAGTATTAAATGCCTGCTGGTTAAAGTACTCATTCGGCATCAAGCTTAGATATGCATCTACGGTGCTCATTTTATCGGCTACGTAACTCCACAGCTGATCTTTTACCCCTCCAGTCCACTGTGACGCCGTAAGACCTATCCAGGATCCTGTTGGAATGTAAGTTAATACTCTTCTCGGCGGAACTATCTTCAATGCCTCGTTTAACGTCACGGTTCTAAATACCTCAGCTGATGCTATATACTCCCACATCTTCCTTAGGAATACTGGCGTCGTCGATGGGAATCTAGCCATGAGCATCCAGTTTTCTCCATCTAGAGCTATTACTACTAGTTTTCCGGGGTTATCCATGTATAGTTCAAAGAGAGCCAGCACGTAGTTTCTAGCGTTTTCCTCAGCCGATGAAACATCGGGCATATTATTGTTGAAGCCTATCCAGTCGCTTAATCCCTGATCCCGGAAGAATACTATAATTGTTCTTCCCGAATCCTTATCCTCCACAACGTAGGGTTCGTATATAGTGCCCTTATCACCCCTCGACTGATAGAAATGTTGGCTACATAGAACCGTATATCTTACGCCAGACTCATTGTATAGCTTCACGAGCTTCATATCCCAGAACATCTCGGGAGTCCATGCTCCCTCAGGCTTCGCTCCAGTGACCTCCTCAGTAATTTTCTTCCCATATAAAAGCTCCCACTTAAGTATCCTGTATATTGTATCGCCGAATCCTTTGCTTGAGAAATAGTTAATTTCATACCCAGCTATGGGGTGAGCGAAGAAGCTGGTTAAAATCTCTATCCTACCCTCCATATAGAGTTGCTTATAGTTGTTGAGAGCCTCCTTAACTCTCTGGACACGTGGATCATCAGGCTTAACCTTGGAATAGGGAGATGTCTTATATCCCTCAGTTATCGCCTGGTGCCACTGATATAACAGCGACGGGGATAGGTGGTCGTTATCCTTTATCTCGGGAACCTGCTCGTGTATATAAGTATGCACTAAGTACGCTCCACCCTCATAGTATGGTGAAAACTCGTTTTCATATGTATGTACAAAAGCCCATAAACCGTGGTACACGCCGTTTGGATAAAAGTTAGGCGCCTGATGGTGATGCCATACAAACGCTATGTAAAGCGGCTTCCTCTTAGATGGATCAGCTACTCCAGCTCTTATGAATATGGACGACAGCTCAGTATCGTCCTCGAGAACCTTTACAATAAACGTAACTATGCCCTCGCCTGCGGGTAAATCAACGTACTTCGATATTCGATATGTTTGTCCCGAAGCTACCGTAACATCTTCAGCAATATACGTGCTGTATTTAAGGACTCCCTTGAGGTATACATCAACCTTTACATCCGCTCTCAGGTCTTCAGCTCCATTATTAGTTACGTTCACGGTAAGCTCAGCCTTCTCTCCCAGCGTATATACCACTTTATCAGTTGTAGCTCTAACTATTATTGAAAACCTTCTAGCCATTTCCTGTAGCCCTATTTCCGAAAGATACCTGGCATCTATTGGTCCACCGTATACGTTAAAGACGTAGCTTATCTTCTTTCCAGCTCCCACAGTAGTGCTGGGGAACTCAACCCTAACCTCGGTGCCCCAGTTCGGATCAGCCTCCCTCCATACAGCCGCAGTCTTGTTATGTATGATTATTGCAGCTATACATCCCTCCTCAGCATCGTATACGGCTATCCACTTTAGGTTCGTTACGTCATCCCTTACGAAGTGCTCCTTCTTATCTGTAATCGTTATATCATTGTACTTCCATGCCTGTAAATCGTTTAGGCCGGAGTTTCCGAGAACACCAGCCCAGGCGAACGTATAGCCCAGCTTGCCATCGTAGAACGTGTCCCTAATAGTTATACTTTTAGAAGTAGGATTCTCTATTGTAACCACTATATCGAGGTAATATTTACCGTAGTAGACCACTATAGTCTTCTTCACAGTAAGGCCAGCTACATCGCCTTGAGTAATATTTGTTGAAAATTCAAGCACAGCCTTACTTGAGCTCTTCTCAACAAGTTTAAAAGTGTACGTGTTTAAGCACAGTTCCCCGGGCCAAGGCTGATTTGTAAGCCAATCCCAGAGCGGGTAGCTCCTACCCATATCCCCCCTACTTCCCGAATTCTCAGCAAGATCTAGGCCGGAGGATTTAATTAACCATGACCTAGCTCTAACGCCCTGTTTGAGAAACTCTATTCTAAGAACACCGTTGTCAACAACAACAAAACTTCCTTTATCACTAACTACTATCCGATCTTGAGCGACCACATACAATGCAACCGGGGATAGGACTGTGATGAGAAGACCTATTATTAATAATAATGATATTTTCATACATATCACCTCTACGATGTAGGTTTTAGGTTTATACGACCCGATACGATATATATAAGTATTGAAGCAAACAGCTCTATACTGGCCATATCCACATGGATTTCTGTATTATCAGGTACATGGCGTAGATTGCAATTATTATACCCTCTCCCAGCTGTAGCCCTATGGCTACGCTTACTCTATATTTCTCCCATTTCTCCTTTCCAAGAGACCTCTCTATGAGCTTATTTACTATACCGCCTGCAAATATCGTTATTATATACGGTATCATTCCACTAAATCCTCCTATAAATGCGGCTACGGAGAAGGGTAGGTTAAATCTTACAGTTACTACCTGGAGCACTAGACCTACTATAAAAGCCGCACTAATATTTTGGATTGTAAGGTTCCTGAATAGTGCCTTCACTAGTGGAGGTAATGTAGTTCCCGCTAGCCTTCCGCTACCTATGGCTGGCCATATCAGGGACCAGTAGGCTATCAGCGGCCATCTTGCAGCCGTTGCTGGATATGCTCTGGAGGGTATTGGAGCTATCTTCCAGAAAGCCTCTACGAAAACGAACGATAGGATGTAGCCGAGAATCATTGCAAATACGAAAGCTTTAAGGTACTCCGACTTCGATGTCTCCGTCCAGTCACAAGCCATATATACCGAAGCCCATCCGGCAGCCGCTGCTCCTGTTGCTGCTGATGGATCGAAAAGGGGTATGAACCATGCAGCTACGCCTTTATATCCAGAGCCGAAGAGTATAGCTTCTCTCAGGAATGGTATTCCTATACCCATTCCTGTCTCAGCCGTTATTCTCGATGCTACTAGGTTGTATACGAGTACCCATGGGATAGCCAGTATAAGGAATAGTAGGAGCATCCAGAGCGGAACGTCGCTCGCCACTAGTATATATGATATTAACGCGATAAGAGAGCCAGCGGTAATAAATATAGTTACTGCAAACTTCAGTGTCTTCTCTTCTCCTATCATTCCTCTTCTTGTTAGTGTGGAGAAGGCTGTTATGAAATACCTCCTGTATTTAGCTAGTGAATAAGCCGCTAGAGCGAGGGAAAAGCCGATCGTCGTCGACATCCATAGCTCAACTTGTGAATACTGGTATACTAGGTCGAAGCTCATTCCAGGCTGCCAGGTAGTAAATAGGCCAGCTTTATAGGCTAAGTGAGGTCCTATGAGATTTGATATTAAAGCACCTATAAACATTGAAACAGTTACATTGAACGGTATTATAAAGCCCATAGAAAATGATATGACATCTAGTACGAAGGCTAGGGTTGAGCCGGGCATGAACGGCTCCATTAAATAGGTCATGTCTACCCATATCTCCCTATATATGAAGAATATTACTCCGCTTATACTCATGCTTAATAGCGCGGCCATTATTGAGCTAATGAATCGCTCCTTGTATCTCCGTCTCTCGGGTATTACTATGCTTGCTTCAGCCCATGCTCTGGCCGTCGGGAATGGTAGTTTCTCCAACCTACCCCAGAGGTAATAGCATATGTACCCTACCGACAAATCCAGCGCGTTAACTACGATTCCGAGCGATAATATTAGGACTATAAGCACGGGAATCCAGGAGGCATCAAATAGTGTATGAGGTATGCTTGGAGGCGGTGCATACCAGCTTGGAATCAAGTCTGCCAGCTTAAACCTATACGCCCACTCCGATGACCTTATGTACCACCTTAATATGAGCCCAGTAGCTACGGTCTGTGTAAGCACTGCTCCAGCGTTACCGTATAATATGAATGCCTCCTGTTTACTTACAGATTGTCCTGAAAGCGATGCGAAAAACACAACAAGCAATAGTACGGTGAATTCTATTGATGTTAATATAGAGAATGTATCTAGACCTATCGTCCACTGGAGCCATATGGATACGGGCAGGAAGACGAATCCAGTTATTATTAATCCAACGTATACACGCCAAGATACTTTAGGCTTTAAAACCTCCATTAGATTCACCAAAAAGAAAAGGTTATGCTGTTGGAGCTAGTATTGGATGCCTTACCCCTATTACGTTTAGCCATACCATGATCCAGGATACTGTGAAGAAGCCCGTACAGAACGGCCTTATGTAGTTTTCATAGACCTTGACTCCGCCGAACCTTATTGCTACGAACTTGATTACAAACGCTAGTAGGTTTGGTATGAACATGAAGCTTCCAGTTAATGCTGCGTCTCCAAGTATTATTCCGGCTACGCTGAATGGGAACCATATGAATATTCTTCTCGCATACTCTATGAATCCCGCTAGAACTATTCCGCTTATAAACTGAGGCATCCAGAGCCTCCAGTCGTTGGCTTGATGTATAACTTGTCCCTCATAGATCATTGCAGACACCCAGTCGCTCCACATTACCTTATCCGCTGCGCCAACCCATCCTATATCCCACACATAGGTGTATGCTCCCCATACCGTCAGGATGAAGCCAATAACTACCGATATAACCATTGATATAATTGATATCTTGAATATAACCTTCGGAGAGACCTTAGTTTCGCTGGCTATCTTATACGCTTCCATAACCGGTGGAAGTTGCATAGCCACTAGAGCCCTATCTGTTACTAGTGGAATGAAGGGCAGAACCGACCTGCAGGCCTGCGGTGTATTGTACGTTAAGGATGCCTGATAGGGTATATAGGGTAGCTGAACCATCTCGTGATACCATGGCCCATATGTGCCGTAGCACGTATCCCATCCAGCCTCAGCTCTAACTCTAGCGAATGTTATATATAGGAGAATTGCGAATACTGGAAGGAATACCGCTGCCCATGCATCGACGCCTGCGGCTAACAACAATAATATGTCGAGGACTAGTCCAACAATTATTAGAATAGAAGATGTTCTCTCGATTTTTCCTCCTTTAAATGCATCTTTAAATAATCTCCATGAGAAAGCTATCGTAACTATGGCTAATCCCACTATCATGCCTCTGGTTACAAAATGCACCATAAGTGCTCCATACCAGTGTCCAGTTCTATAATAGTTTTCATGCGCATACTGAGTCTCGAATATCGTTGTTACGCCTGCAAATACCTGTATCGGAGGTAAAACTATATACATTAACGCATACCATACAACCGCAGTAATCAATATCTCCATCGGCCATAGAAGTGCGAGGGATATGTATGCTGGAGATAGTGAAACTCTTAGTGCAACGTTATAGGTTATAACTGGAGATAAATCGATCCCCCATCCAGGCCATATATTGTCCCAGTATGCCTGTGGTGGACTTATAGCTCCAGCCGATAGGGATGCGAGGGCTCCCGGCAGATACAGTATGAACGCTAGAAGCGCGCCGAGCCATAGGGAGTTTATCCCGAATATCTTTCCGGGCCTCTCCTCAAAGCCAGCTATGTTTGATGCCCGCCATATATCGATGCCCGCCATAGCGTAAGGGAAGGGTAGCCGTTCAATCTCTATAAACTGTTTCCTCAGTATTGTTGCTATACCTATTTGAACTAGCCCTAGCGCTATGAAGAATACTATCCAGTATCCTAGTGGCCCAGCCCAGGCGCCCCATGGTACGTAGGGTCTACCGGGCTTAAACATTCCCACGAGTACATCTATGCTCTTTGGAACCCATAGATCCGGCATGAAAGGTGCATCCTCTCCTCCAAGTATCTTAAGTCTCCTTCCTTCATCGTAAACCATGTACGTGAACCAGCCTAACGTATATGATGGTACTAGGTAGAATACTGAGGATATGAGGATAGCTGCATATATTACGGTGAAGTCCGTCTTGCTTATCCTGAACTTATTCGATACTCGCGATAAGAGTCCTATGAATAGACCCAATATTAGCGTAACTATCCAGGGCCCTTTCATCCATCCCCATTCAGCGTACGTGTACGGGAATAGGAGAGCGTAGTTAAGCTGCAGGACTATCGGTAGAATTATTGAGATTAATATAGCCGTTAGGAATGCTTTTCTAGAAATACCCAAGAATTCAGAGGAGTCTGACATACGTAAAGAACCTCCTTAATATTAGTTATGGATAGATAATAATATCCTCTAAGAGTATATAAGTTTTTGTGAAAACTTCTTTAATATCCCATTGAATTTATAAATATATTTAAAACCTATAATATTCATCCTCCACTAAAACGTTTAAGCCCCTTCTCGAAGTACTCCTTCTTTTTCTCAGGCGGTTGGCTTCTCCAGAGCAGGAACTGCTTCCTAACAGTATCCACGAATACGTAGTTGGCCGATCTCCATGTCCTATAGTCTCCACTTATCCTCTTTAGTACGAGATTAAACGTCCAGTTATTCCTCTCCTTGAAATACATTGCCTTAATTGCTACATCCTGCTCTATGCCTGCTCTCCACGGAGCTATTCTTGCCCTAAATTTGAGCTCCATCTCATCTTCAGATATTGCTCCGGAGATATTTGTTGCTACAAATTTTCCGAACTCCTCACTTCTATGCATTGCAGCAAATTCAGCTAAATACCATAGAACCCCTATAGCCTCCTCTCTTGAGGATGCGAAAAATGGCAATGGTATATTCCAGATATCACCCGCGGGCTTTGTGGGCAGTTCCCACCTCCTCTTTAACGAAGGTAATGCTATCCTAGTTATCTTAAACATTGGATACAGCGTTGCAACGAGTACCGACAGTACCGATATTCCTATCGTCATCATTACGTAGGCTGATATATAGTTCGGATATATTCCAACCATGCCGGAAAACGCTCTGAGGAAAGCTACCGCTATAGTGTATCCGACTAATGATCCAAATATGGCATATACTGAAAACTCTGCTAGAAACATTAGTCCGACATGTACTGGGGCTAGGCCTAAGGCAGAGTAGACAAATATTTCACGCATTCTCTCGTAGACAGCTGCCAGAACCATTGTTACAATATTTAATACCGAAATTATGATGGGTATGATCATATACTCTAGTCCAGCCACCTGGAGCGCCGCTCTTTTACTCAAGTGGTATATCTTGTCGCCGTAGCCTATGAATATATCGAAGCCTGGATGAGTTAACGCTATCTCCTCGGCTATATCCATTAGCCTCTCCTTATCTGCCTCAACTCTAGCAGTTATCTGCGCTACCTGGAAGTCTACGCCTACTCCCTGCGTGAGCCATGGCTGATAGATCACAAGCTTAACCGGGACTATAATCGTGTATGATGGACGCGAATGTATCGGAAGGCCTCCCTGGCTACCTATTATTGGCGTTAATTCGCGGTTATCTATCTCCCTTAAGTTCGCCAGCAATGTATCGCTAAATATTCCTATAATCCTAAGCTTAAGCCCCTGTATCAGTATTTCGTCTCCGACGTTCAGTTCAAACAGCTCGTGTAGGCTTTCGGGTATAATACAGACAAATACATCTGTTTCGTCAAACCATTTGCCTTCTATGAGAGTTATGTTTTTAGCTACTAACTCGTATTCTTCAGGCATAAGCCCATATATTCCCCTTATGTCCATCTTCCTGAGTGTAGCCGGATCCACTGCATGAATTATGAACTGCTGGCCTGCCGCCCCCCTAGGCTGAAGTGACCATATTTTTATTGTGGCTAATCCTATGTTCTTAAGCTTGATTTTTAGGTATTCGTATAGCTCTATCGATAGAGGATTGTTAACGGTAGCTATTCTCTCCAAGAGTATGCCGTTGTATAGCGTCTTCTTAAGTTCAGGCTCGAAAACTTTAGGCGTGATTACGATCATCGTCTGTCCAGATGTGAAGGTGACTAGAGCGAACGCTATTACTGTTATCGATATTAGCGTTAATAGGGTTCTAATTTTCCTCCTCTTCATGTACTCCGTTCCCGTGGACATCGCTAGAACTCCGACCTCTATTCCTCTGGATTCCATGAAGTGGACGCCGAGCCTCTCCCTCCTATATGTTTGGAGAAAGACTGTGAACTCCAGGAATAGTATGAATAGTATTAGGCCTATGAATAGTAGCATTACGAAGCCTATTTCAACCATTATAATATTTGCTGCTAAAGTGAAGCCCGGATGAAGTATTGATAAGGTTACTAGAGTTACGGTAAATATCGATATGAGCGAAAACGCTCTTATTTTAGCACTCTTATCTCCAGTTAAAGTCTTTTCGAGCAGTATTGAGAAGACAAGTATTAGTATGAAGAGCAATACTGTTGAGAGTATCACGTCCATGTAAAGGCCTCTGGAGAAGGCATATGAATTGTATGCTAACCCCAGTAAATCGACCGACTCAACAAAGTATTCATCATAGCGTTTATCTTCAATTAAGGCTTGAAGTTTAGCCTCCTTTTCACTAGCCATGGATATGAATTTTTCAAGCATATAGTTTGTTACACCAAAGCTCTTCAGCCTATTTCTCCTCTCTAAGGCTAGCTTCATAACGCTTAAGGATATCCTCTCAAGAAATCTCGTATAGATAGCTTCTGTTCCAGCATCTCCTGAGTTAACTATTATGAAACCTATCGGGTATTCTCTTCCCTTAGTTCTCATTACCACGAGAGCCTTTGAGTTGGGTTGAAGAAATACTACTCCAATACCCTTCGGATCCATATACCAGGAGTAAGCGTCCGGGGGTACGCCCGTATCCTCTTCTAGAACTTCAATACTAAAGCTGTTCTCGTATGCTCCATCCGGATACAGGTTGTTTGACTGTGAGAGAGGTTCAGATACCACTAGAGGATCCAGTATTTTAGGCAGTACTATGCCGGATGCCTTGAATACTACAAAAAGTCTTGGATTATCCTTGCTTCCCACTATTGGAGCGTTTAGGAGAAAAGTGTTGGACCAGACTTCACCTCCATGCCTACCGAAGTCTGAAACATAGATAATGTTATAGTTTTCATCCATTATGTATGCTCTAACCTCATAGCTGGCTCCCCAGCCTATGAGCGACCCATTTAACGTGAAGACTCCGTCTTTATCAGTTAATAGGTAGAATCTTACGTTCCACTGGGATCCGGAGAAGGTAGCTCCGCCTAATCTAATTGAGACAATAGCTGGTTTTAGCCCAGCTTCCGACAATGGAACCCAGTTTGCCTTATCCGGATCCCATGTGACAATTTTGCCTACAAAATCCCCAAATGACTCACCATAGCTGCCCGATCTCTTAGGTCCAGTTGTAGCTAATCCTGAAACTAAATTTTCAAAAAAACCATATTTAACATCGTTTACTATAGTATTTACCACGCTTTCAATAAATACCGCTTGTTTCAGGACGTTTTCCCAGTTTATCCTCTCCGGTGTATCAAGCTCCGTTCCAAGATATTTTCTGAAGCTGTATGCGGTATGAAAGCATACGCTAGCTAATCCCACCCTGAAGAATGCTTCAGCATCGATGTGTATTGGGCGTGGAAATAACCTCTGCCAATCGTTTGTTCCCTGACTTATACTCAGCATTTCATATTCGTGACTTATGTACTCCTCATCTAAGCCTTCAGGCATGTTTGAGCTCAGATAGTCTAGTACTTTGTCTATACCTTTAGCTACTTCAACGTACCTCTGTCTAGCACTAACAGATATTCCTCCTGTTGATGCATCATAGAAGTACGAGACATATAGGAAGGATACCCTGGAATCATCGTCAAATACTTTTAGATCGATTACGAAGATCTTCTTATTTGAAGCTAGAAGATTGAGCCTATCGCTTTCATTTAAAATATGTCTCTCAATAAACATCCTCGTGCCATAAAGTCCCTGGTAATGTCCCGATACAGCTACGAATAGTATGCTTCTTTCAGGCCTATTTACAGAGAATACTCTTGCAAGCTCCATTAGTATCGATATACCTATTGCATCAGAAGCTCCCGTGGGAAGAGATGGAGCCCACGAGTAGGAATCGAAATGGGAAAGTAGCACCACCACTTCATCGGGTTTACTTGCTCCATTTATGTAGCCGTATATTACGTCACAACTCTTAACCTCCCACTTCATACCTATTTTAAGCTTGGCTTCCAGTTCCATATTCTCCCTAAGTAAGCGTATTATCCTTTCTCTATCATTAAGCGATAATAACGCTCTTGGAAACTTTACGGGTATATCTAGGTATTTACCCTCCATTTGAAGCCTATTCACATCATATTTAGGTATGAATACTACAGCCTTTACTCCGAAGTCTATCAGCCTAACCCAGCTAATATAGCAGTCTAATTCAACTACAGCTATGCTTCCATTAAGTTCCTTACCGTTCAGGCTAGTATAGCTTGCATCCCCTACGTAGACTAATTTTCCCTCATATTCTCCGTAGCATGTCTGTACATCATTGGGTAGAAATGGATATACCTTAAAGGAATACTCCTCACCGCCGACTTTAACAATCAATGTGGAACCAGCATCGTACGGTATTAATATAGGGTAGGTCTCCCAGGTAACGTTGTCTAGGTATTTTGAAAACTCATTAAAGATATATCTAGCCGCTTCCCTACAGCCCTCGTATCCCGTGAATCTAGGCTTAAAGCCATTTATCTTCTCAACATAATCGACGATGTCATCTATGCTGACTGAAGCTGATGGATCGGCTAAACCGAACCTCAAGGCAATTGTAAGTATAAGTAAGGCTATTATAAAAATAGACTTTTTCAATGCTTCACCCTATTAGGATGTACTCCTAGCCTTTCTGGCCTTAATCTTTAGGAATATGAAACCTACAGCAGCTAGTATTCCAACCACTATCCATACAATATTGCTCCATGTAAGCTGTAACGGTAAGGCTGTTGGTGGTATAATTTCCTTAGGCTTCTCCTCAACCTTCTTCTCCCCTGGAGGCTCCTCAGGTAGGTTTGAGGGCTTTATAGCTTCAAATACTCCATTGAATCCTGCTTCCTCTAGGTATTCCTTCCATATCGGACCACAGTACCATATAGTCTTGTAGATCTTAGCTTGGCCTGGCTCTAGGGTGAGCGGCTTCAGCTCAGTTCTAATGGACGTCCACCCAGCCGCTGCCTCAAGCCATATAAAACATCCCTCCGACGGATCCAGCAATTTTAACCCTATGAACAATCCATAGGTTGCATTATCTACCATATTGGCATCGGTCGAATTATCAAATAATCCTATCCACTCGGTGTCGGTGGGAGTTTTATCTAATGGGTATACTACCCAAGATTCTTTAGTTATTATTGGATCCTGACCGACGAACTTCCATATCTGAATATCATTAGTATCGTTGCGGCCTATTTTAGCGCCTATTTCAATCATGAAGCCAGCCTTCCTTCCCCATGCGGGTGGGTTCTGTATTTTGAGCGCCGCTGTGCCCTTATTATCGAGGATGTATGTTATGTTTATCCAGTAGTGTTCGCCTGCCTTTATGGTAACAATTTTCGTGAACTCCAATCCTGGGGCATCAGTGGCTAGGTTCACCTTAAACTCTACTACTGCCTCGTCTCCGGACTCCTTTACTATTTGATAGGTAAAGTTTGCGCTAAATATTTCTCCTGGCCATGTTCCGGTAGGTATCCATTCATATGGATACCTAGACTCAGTTATGGGTGTTACATTAGCTAATGTTTTTACAATCCACCTAACTATTTTAGCTCCTTCATCAGGCTTAAAGTATACTTTAATAACATCATTTTCAAGTACAACCTTACCCTTATCGACATACGCTAGAGCCTGAGGTTGCGGATATACTAATGTAGGTTTTAACATGGACAATGTGAATACTAGCAAAAGTATAGTCACGGTAATAGATTTATTCATAAAAATCACCTTGAGAAATATAGAGTTTTATATTAATTTAAACTTTACTCACCTTAAAATCCACGCAGGATACGTATGAGTTAGTAATAAAAAAGAAATTTATTTTTTGGGCTTAAATAGGAATTTTGCTACAATAACTCCAATAATGATACCTACTATTAAGCCTCCTACGAGGTACGCTGGCTGCATCGACCGTGCCTGAGCTAACTCACTCTTTGTCTTATCTAACTCGGACTTTGTTGTTTCAAGCTCGCTAGTTTTAGCTGAAAGCTCACTCTGTAGAGTGTTTACCTGATCCTGTAGGCTTGTTACCTGCTCCTCAAGTTGTGTAATCTGTGTCTGTAGGTTTGATATCTGGGACTGTAACTGTGTTATTGTCTCCGATGCTTGCTTTAATCCTTCATATGCTCCTGGGTTATATTTGTTGGCGAAGCCTATTAATCCAGCTTCCTCTGTGCCTAGTACATCATCTATCGTTGTCGCTATTAGTCTGAAGGCGAAGGTCACTGAACCTCCTGGAGCTATGTATGTGGATTTGAATCTTAGCATAGCTCTTATTGCAGGCGAGCCGTAGTAATCTCTCTCAAAGTTTATATGCCATACTCCGTTTGGCTCTAAGGCTCTTGCAGCTACTATTATGTTAAGCTTCTCGTTTATTATTCCAGCCCATGGGAAGAATGCTCCCTCACCATGGCTCCATGGACCCATTCCTACCCAATGCCATTTTCCAGTTTCAATATATGTTCCTGTGGCGTTTACGACACAGAATATCTGTACGAAATCATCAGTGGATTCTCCCTCAACATAGGAGTTTATGTTTATTCCGAAGCCGAAGTCCAGCCAGTTCCAAGCCTTGCCAGCTAAGTATACTGTATCGTTTGTTGGGTTTGTCAGCTTGAATATTACGTCTATGTATGGCTTGTTCTTATAGAATATTACCGTCTCGTTTATGAGAAGACCTTCTAGATGTGTCGTTACGTTTTCGTCGTATATTGGCCAGAGCTCCACCACTACCACATCGTCAGAAACTGTAGTTATCTTTCCGGTCCAAGGCTTAAACTGCTGCGCATATGGATACATTTCGTTTGGATCCGAGTATAATGCTATCTCTAAGTTGAATGGAAGATAGGGAGAAACTACATCCTTATCTATAGCCTTTACTATCCAGCTTGAAAGCCTGCCACCGACTTCTAGGTTGAACGTTATCTTGTAATAGTCGTTCTCAGCTACAATCGTGTTGTCTGTAATAGTTACCCATTGAGGTTGCGAACGGACTAGAGCAGACAGAGATATCGATAAAAGCAGTAATGCTAGAATCCAAATACTCTTCCTCATAAAATCTTCACCCGAAAACTCTAATATGCAAAATTATTCTATTCTTTAGAGTATATAAGTTTTAACATAATGCTGCTAAGATTTTCCGCCATTTATCGACTTTAGCTAATGCATTTAGTTTTATCTTTACGTATTTAAAGGAATTACACTACATATAGATTCTGTGATTTCAACCGCCTTAAGCAAGAAACTTCGTTAAGCTTATTTTGCTATTATATTAACACATAGTTATGGGTAAAGCCTTTTCAACAATACTCTCTTTATTGTTGCTACTTAGCCTTATACGTATTTTCGCATTAGATGTCAGCACATATATCATTAATAGTACTAAACACAATATTGCTTTCCTATTTAACTCTAAAACTGGAACATATGAGGTTAGCTATAGGGGCTATACATTCTATGGACTAGGATACTTAAGCATCTTTGAGGAGAGAGTTAGGTATGTATCCTATAATCCTATAGAGAAAAAGCTGTCGGAAAGGTTTAGGATTGTAGATATTACAGAGAAAGAGGGAAGTGATGCTCTAGGCAGATACAAGTGTCTGAGAGTTTTTTGGCATCTTAAAACCGTTAGGAGATTAACTCTATCATTTTATACGATATTTAAGGTATATCAGGATGAGCCGGCATTAGTTTTCGAATTGCTGTTCGCTAATACATTTAAATGTTATGGCCCCGAAGAAATTGCTGCCATAAGGTTTCCTATATTTTACTCTCATAAGTGTAATGTTTCAAACCTATACGTCTTTGCATATACTCCGAATAATGAATATTGGCTTAGAACGGTCGTAGCTAGGGCTGATAAAGGCTTCAGGGAATGGCTTAGAGGCATTAATGAGTATACGATATTAACTCCCTTAATTCTACATAACTCTAAGGATAGATATTCCATTCTCTCGCCCCTCTATCCTCTCGGAAACCTGCTAGTTAGAAAAGTTACTGAATACGGAGTTCAGGCTATAGCAGTATGTCTCGACTCCACTATAAGGGAGGTGCCCTTCAGCTCTAGGATGACGTCTATAATCGTATTCGGAGATAAGGGCGTAGTAGATACGATGCTTAAATGGGGCTCCCTGATGAGGCTTTATTACAGTAAGCCCAATCCACCTAAGCCGTGGAACAATATTTTCCTAAAGTATTTGTGTGCATGGCCTATCCTCCATGCCGGTAATGCCACAGAACAATACATTGATATGGTTAACTATCTTAGGTCAAAGGGTATTAGGCCAGGGACAACTGCTAACTATGTTTGGCAGGTACTGGGTAGTGATCCTGTTTTAAAATGGGGTGTAGCTCAGGTGGCTTTGAAGCCGAGCTGTAGCTCATTCGGGTTTGACCGTGTAGCTACTAATGATGGCTGGGATGGACTTAAAGTTATAGTTGAGGCTACCGATCTGCCTATGGTATGCTGGATGTCCCATTGGTGTCCAGCTGCCGCCTCCTACTACTGGAGGTATGATTGGGTCAAGTATGTCGAGGGTGGCAGGGTTCTGGCTGCCTGGCCGAGGTCTGCTAAGATTTACTATGATATTGCGAGGAACTTTTCCAGCTGGGGCATTTGCGTGGCTTGGCAGGACTATTTTATCGAGGAGTATAGGAAGGATGCTGGACACATATGGCTTCAGGGCAGATACGGCTACTTCGATTCCTGGTATATTAACATGAGTGAGGCGTTTGCGGAGTATAATATTTCGATTATGAGCTGTATGCCTGGAATTAAGGGGTATATGATGCTTCCCGAGAGCGTTAATACTATATTTATTCGTGGTGGTAACGACTATGAGTTCCTAGGTATGGGTAAGGGAAATGATTGGGAGTGGTATCAGTACAGCTTCACTCAGCTTTTATCCTGGTCGTTGGGCGCTTATACGTTCTGGGATAAATTCCATCCGATGCCTAGCGTTGAGGCTGGTTGGTTTAGGGAGCCTTACTATATTCAGGAAGCCCTATTGAGGTCTTTATCTGCCGGTCCTGTAGCGTTCCTAGTTAAAACAGATGTGGTGGATAAGGATGTTCTATTGATGCTTGTTGATAGTAACTGGGAGGTTTTAAAGCCCGACGTTCCAGCGTTGCCGTTAGAGAAATGTTTCACATATGACCCGCTTATCGAGAAGGTGTTCTACGTCTACACGTATTCCAACGTTAGCGGATATTCATGGATATATGTTGCAGTTATAAACATTGACCGTAGCAATAGTAGAAGCTTCAGCTTTAGTCTTTCCGAGGTAGGGGTTACGGGAAAGACCCTAGTGTATAGCTTCTTTGAGAAGAAAATCATGTTGGCAGATGCGAATACCGTCATTAAGGGAAACATAGGCCCTATGGAGATAAAGTATTTCATAATATGTCCGAAGATAGATGATGGTCTCTACGTCTTCGGTCTCGAGGGGAAGTTCATACCTTTCTCGAAAGTCGTATTTAGGGAGTTACTGTACGACAAATCGAGTAAGGTACTCAGGCTTAAGGTGAAGAAAGGGTCTGAAAGCCTGATCATATACACTAGTAGGAAGCCCGCCGATATTTCGATATTGAATGGAAAACTGGTATCCCTGGAATACGATAATAAGACGGGGTTAGTGAAGCTTAAGTATTCTATGAATAGCGATGGAACTATAAGGATAGTTTTCGAGGGTACGGGAAGAGAGCTACAGCCATATGCCGTGGGGTTTACATTGGAGCCAATAGTAATTGTTGTTATAGTTTTTGCAACAGTTGTAGTGGCGCTTCTAGTTCTTTGGATTAGTACAGTACGTAGGTTTTCGCCTACGAGCAAAGTATAAGTATATTTATTGATAATTTAGCTGTTTTATATAGGTAAGTCTAAAATATTTTCGCCTAATTTGCGTCGCAAAAGATATTTTTGCGTCGCAAATATTACTTATGCGAGTCTAGATAAAACGTACAGGAGAATACTTGAAGTTATAGGCGCTACCGTTAACGGTAAACCGACTAACGCTGGCATACTATTCTTCTCCGATAGACCTCAAGACTTCATTCCAAACGCCTACGTTAGGCTAGTAGTATTTCGTGGTGAGGATATGCTTGAATATATGGACAGGAGGGATTTCTCCGGCCCGCTATGGAAGATTGTTGAGGATTTCGAAAACTATATGATGCAATATATGGCTAGGATGGGTGCAATAGTAAGCTTTAGGAGAATTGAGAAATACGAGTATCCGCTGGAGGCTCTGAGGGAGGCGTTAGTTAACGCGCTAACTCACAGGAACTACTTTGACCCAGGAGATGTAAGGGTGTTCATTTGCCCTTTTAAGATAGTATTTATAAATCCGGGTTCCTTCCCTCCCGGAGTTTCGCCGGATAAGCCGACCCATAAGCCTAGGAATCCCATATTGTCCCAGTATATGTATGATATGGGCTTTATGGAGAAGTACGGGGTAGGAATTATTAGAATGAAACAGTTGTGTGCGGCAAGCAGGATAAAGCTTACGTATAGTTTAGATTCCTTCGAAACTAGGTTAACATTTAGCAGGATAGTAGCTACCTTAGATGATATTGAAAGGAAAATAATGGATTTAATAGCTGAGGAAAGCTTATCGAGCAGTCAGCTAGCCTCAAGGTTGGGTGTAAGCAAAGATACCGTGCTTCGGAGAATTAATAGGCTTATTCAACTTGACTTGGTTAAAAGGATAGGCTATGGGAAATCAACAAGATACATAGCTAACTTATAACTATTTCACATCAGGTTAATTTATAAACTATATATGGGATGAGTTCCCTCAAGCAGCATCTTTATTCCCGTGAGAGGGACAATAATATTCTCAGGTCTATAGTCGTGTTCATACTTCAGCTCGTATATCGCCTTCTCAAGCATCCACGGAGCTAAAAGCTGCACTATTTCATCCTCTAAGGTACCTCGGTCGAATCCAGTAGCCTCCTCGGTCTTTGGACCGAGTGTTTTAATGTAGCTTTCGAGGAGATTTAGGGATACCTCTCTATACCAGTTAAATATTCTCTTCTCCTTGTTAAGTAGGATATTACATGCATCCCTAAGGCTAATTCCGTTCTTAAATGCTAGGGTAAATGCTATTAGATAGTCGAAGCTCCTTAGCAGACACGCTATATCCCTCAAGAATGGCTCCTTTAAGAGCCTCTCCTCGTCGCTTCTATTAGGCTCGCCCTCAAAATCCAGTATTACAAATCTGCCATCCCTAGCATACAGCATTTGTGCTAAGTGATAATCCTGATGAGTCCTAGCCTTAATCCTATCTAGGTATAATTCAAATAGATCCAGGATTGAATGTAGCCTATCGCCACTACATGGGATAGTTTCTCGGAATTTAAGGTAGATGCCTTTGATCCTTTTAATCCACAGCCCTACGTCAAGACTTGAAATACTTTCAGGCTTGAAGAAGTCATCATAATGATCCACAAGATTTAGATGTAGATATGCGGTGGTTTTACCGAGCTCTCGGGCCAGCTTAACATCTACGGGCTCTCTGCCCTCAAGGTAGTTAATAAAGTTTCCTGCAAACGGATAACCGCCATCTCCTAGACTATCTACATACTCGAGATAGATGGATAATGGTCCATACTTTCTATGTATAAGCTGAAGGTAGAGCCTAGGGATATTTCTGAAGCCTCTTCTCGTAAGCTTCCAGAGCATCTTAGCCTCAATATTAACCCTAGGTATCTTTCTATAAGACTTTAAAACATACGAAACAGTATCCGATCCAATGTAACTGAGACAGTTAGTCGTGCTTACATTCAATGGTTTTACCTTAAACTCGTCGTTGAGGTCTAGCTTCCCTTTGACGATCAGCTCGTCGCAATCTAGTTCGCACTGAAATATAATCCATGTATACTCCTTAAAGTACTCAGCCTCTAGAAAGTAGCGGGAATTTAGTTTATATGCTCTATCCCTAGGATATCCTTCAGGAATACCGTTAGAGGATATTAATGGAACATAGTATCTCTCAACCTTGCCGTCGCCCTCTACCCTAAATACCGTAAAATCCATTCCTTTAAGCCTTCTCATCCACTCGATGTAAACCTCTAGCTTAGCTACATCATGAAAACTGCTCCACCTAGCTATCCTAAACATCCTTAAAAGATACTTACTACAGGACACTGTTTAATTAAGCAACTAGAGTATATTAATGCTCTCTATATCTATGGCTAAACTAATAGCAGTAATACTGAAAAACTGGGGGCTTGTAAGATAATATCTATAAGCTACCTCGTTACATATTATAGTGATGAACTTAAAGCAACTTGAGGAGTGGCATAGACTTGAGGAAGAAGCTAAGAGAATTAGGAGAAGAGAGGCTAATTGGGAGTTTATTAGGAAACAGAGGCCTAGAATAAGGGCGGCTTTAATCTATTATATTGAATTTGGCGATATTAGACGAGCGTCTAAGATTGATCAAATGAATATTGAGGAGTTTAGAGAACTACTTAGGGATGCGAACATCCCCGTAATAGTATAGTAATTCCGCTAGTCCAACAGGCTGCAGTATAGTTTAAATGTTTTCTCGGCTATCTTCTCCCAAGTAAATTCCTTAAGAACCCTCCTTCTACCTCTTCTCCCCATCTCTACGGCTTCCTCAGGATTTTCAAGCAGGTAAGTTATTGCATCGGCAAGCTGCTCCGGGTTATTCGGCTCAACAAGAATCCCTGTCTCTCCATCCTTAACTATCTCTGGTATTCCCCCAACCCTACTCGCCACAACTGGCGTCTCAGTG
>QMRD01000005.1 GCA_003649225.1 Thermoprotei archaeon
GCGAGTGTAAATTATAGGAAAAGCAGGCTTATATATACTTTCGCATCAACTAGTTGGTACCTGTATTCTTTTTATGCTCAGAAACTTTAAGAGGAAGAATAAGTAACGATAATGTAGTAATACTTCCTCATCGCCTAAATGAGAATAGAAAGTTATAGGCATTGATATGAAGATAGACGAATTAGATTTGCATCACAAAATAAAGCAAATACTTAAGGAAAAAGGTTATTCGACCTTATATCCCCCGCAAGAGGAGGCCGTTAAAAAGGGTTTGCTTAAGGGTCGTAATTTAGTTGTAAGTGCACCTACGGCTTCAGGAAAGACATTGATAGCTGAGTTGGCAATGCTGAAAAAGGCGTACGAGGAAAGGGGAAAAGTTTTGTACCTAACACCACTGAGAGCGCTTGCATATGAAAAGTACGATGAATTTAAACTGTATGAGAGACTTGGCTTGAAAGTTGGGCTTACAACAGGCGATTATGATTCTTCGGATCCATGGCTTAGCGAGTATGATATCATAGTGACTACGAATGAGAAGGCAGATAGCCTAGTAAGGCATAGAGCTCCCTGGCTTAAGGACATAAAATTGGTAGTAGCAGATGAGATACATCTTATAAGTAATGTTGACAGGGGACCAACGTTAGAAATGTTTATTGCGAGATTGTTCTCGGAGGATAGAGATATTCAAATATTGGCCTTAAGCGCAACCATTAAAAATGCTGGAGATATAGCTAGTTGGCTTAATGGGACACTGGTTAAGAGTAATTGGCGGCCGGTACCACTTAAGGAAGGAGTTTTCTATGATAAGGTTATTTACTTTAACGATGGAAGCGTAAAGGATATTCATGGTCGCGAACCACCAGTAGTGAGTCTAACTTTAGATACTTTAAAAGAAGGCGGCCAGGTGCTTATCTTTTCAAATACTAGGCTAAACGCCATGGCTACTGCCAAGAGAATCGAATACTTTATGAGAGAAATACTTTCTAGGAGCGATAAGAGGGATCTGAGGGAGATATCAAAGAATGTACTTTCAGTGGAACCTAACAGAATAGGCAAAATGTTAGCTAGACTAATAGAGGGAGGTGCTGCTTTTCACCATGCAGGTCTATCCTATGGGGCAAGGAGGATTTTAGAAAAAGCTTTCAGAGAAAATATTGTAAAAGTTATTGTTGCAACACCGACGTTAGCTGCTGGAGTAAACTTACCAGCAAGAAGAGTTATTATAAGCTCATATAGAAGGTATAATGTTGAACTTGGGTATTATGACTTAATACCGGTTTTGGAGTATAAGCAGATGGCGGGGCGGGCTGGTAGACCAAAGTATGATAAGTATGGGGAATCTGTTCTTATAGCTAAAACTATGGATGAATTCGATATGTTAATGAATGAATATGTAAAGGCTGAGCCTGAAGCAATAGTATCTAAACTTTCTGTTGAAAAGGCGTTAAGATCACATATCCTAGCAACAGTTGCCATGAATGTGTCGATAAGCAAGGCTAAATTAGCTGATATATTCTCTCATACCTTCTTCTCATACCAGTTTGGTATTAACAACATAATGTTGAACATGAAAAGATCTCTAACTTTCTTAATTGAGCATGATATGGTATTAAGCGAGGATAGTATTCTCAAGGCGACACCGTTGGGGATTAGGGTTTCCCAGCTTTATATAGATCCATATTCTGCCGTTATAATTAGAGATATGCTAAAAAGTGTAAATCCGGGCGACATAATAAGCTACTTATTCTCAATAAGCCAAACACCTGATATGCCTAAACTATATGTTAGAAGAGGAGAGAGGGAGAAGTATCTCAAATTCTTTTATTCGCATGCCGATAGAATTAATGTAGCATTGCCGCAGGATGAATATGACGAGTACATCATAGCATCATTTATGAAAACATCTCTCCTAATAATGGACTGGATTAATGAACTTCCCGAGGATGCTATAATCGAGAAATATAATGTGGGATCAGGGGATATTTACAATATAACTCAATCTGCCGAATGGTTACTATATGCAAGTCTGGAACTATCTAAAACTTTAGGCTATATTGAACATATAATTCCTCTGTCAACGCTGAGGACGAGAGTAAAATATGGCGTTAAAGAGGAGTTGCTTGAACTTGTAAAGATACCTGGAATAGGTAGGGTCAGGGCAAGAATGCTGTATAGATACGGCTTTAAAACTCTTGATGACTTAAGGAAGGCATCATTAAACGATTTAAGGTCTGTCCCATTAATCGGGCCAGAGATCGCTAAAAGTATTAAAAATTTCCTGGAGGGCGGAAAAGAGGAGAATTTATTGACATTACCCGACAGAATAACTCTAGACACTTACCTTTAGATTGTCATCCTGCTACTTACAAGACCTACTAAAATGCTTTATAGTCTGTTTACGACGGCCTTAACCAAGTCTACATCAAATATTATTCCGATGAGGTTTCCTTCGGCATCTAAGACAGGTAGCTGATCGTAGTCGTACTTGGCCATTATCCTAGCACAGCTGCTAATACTAGTATATTTGGTTACGCTTACGATCTTTTTAGTCATGACATCTTTAACCTTTATATCGCGTGGTATGTGTAGCTCGCCTTTTGTAACATAAATTATTGTCTGAACATCCCAGTCCCATTCAGTACCCTCGGAGGGAGCTGTTAAGCTTGATGATCTTTCTATTAAAACAATCTTTGCTTGAGTAATGATATCAGCCTCGGTAATGATGCCTGAAGGCTTTAGGTTAATATCTAATGCTATTAGCACGTTTGTTTTAGCTAACTTCATAATCTTTAAGGCAACGTTAAGGGGTGTCTCCTCCCATACTGTCAAAACTTTCTCTCTAAAGATGTTCTTTATAGGTTCTCTTATATTTAGGAGGGGAATCGCTTTGTGAACTATATCGGCAATTGATATTATTCCCACCACTTTGCCGTCCTTTACGACCGGCAGTTTTCTTATATTCTTTTTTAGCATAATTTCAGCTATCTTTTTCAGCTCGTCCTCCGGTGATACGCTCGGCACGCTTCTATTCACAAGCAACGCCAATTGTTCTTCATCTGATTTCTCAACCATATCAGACAAAGAAACCATACCAACATATTTTCCAGTATCTTTCTTAACTACAGGTAATGATGAATACCCGGTTCTGCTCATTAACTCGAGAACTTCCCTTCTCGTACCAGGGATTTCTGCATAAACTACGTCTTTTGACATTATATCCATAACACGCACTTGCATCCCCTACATCTACGAAAAAAGTTTATAGTAAATAACTTAATAGCGTTAAGAATTAATATACTTTTTTCTCTTTTATATCCGATTAAAGTATTCCAGAGGAAATAACACTAGCTTGTATTGAGGAAATGAATTATACAAAGCTGCAGGCAGTTCGTATTTAGCACATCTTATGATTATGAAGTAAATATTATTAAGGACTATCGTGAATTACTTAAGAGATAATTAAAGGTGTTTTTATGCCTCGTCAGACAACTTCCCGGGTAAAAGAGAGGAGAAATAAGATAATAGAACTACTTAAAAAGCACGGAGAATTACCCACTGTAACGATCGTAGAAGAAGTAGGGCTCACTCACTCACAAACATTTTATATATTAAGACAGTTGTTAAGGGAGGGTGTGATCGAAGAGGTAAAGAGAGGGAAGGTTGCTTACTGGAGGCTTGTTAGCGAGGGTGAGAAACATGGGTGGTAGACAAAAAACTTCCATCTTCTTTGGTACGGAATTTGCTAAGGAAAGAGAGGAAAAATCAAAAAAGAAAGAAAAGGGGAAAAAGAAGAAGGGTAAATAAACTGATAAGCGTTGAATAAAGTGAGGGATAAAGTATTCCTTAGAGAGCTTCGTAGTTTAGAAAAAATAATTGATAGCTTAAAGCAAACATATAATACCCTATCTTATCCTCTATTTGACCTAGCTATACCATCCTCCTTATTGGAAGATTGTACTGAGTTAATGAGTAAAACTAGGAAAATAGGTGAAATAGGCAGAGCAGCGGCGATATTTAAGGTTCAAAAAGTTATAATTTTTAGAGATCCTGCATATAAAGACGAGAGTAGGCTTATTAAAAAGATACTACAGTATATGGAAACTCCACAGTATTTAAGAAAACATGCTTTTAAGCTAGATAAAGATTTAAGATACGTAGGTATATTGCCGCCCTTGAGAACACAGCATCATCCCTTAGAAAAGAGGTTCGAAGATCTACCCGATATTTGCTTAAGAGACTGCATCGTACTGGAATCAAATAAGGGCGTTTCTCTTTTAGAGGCGGGGCTCGATCGTGTATTATGTGTTAGAAAGAGGTTAAAGCCTAACAGGAGACTGACTCTATTAATTGTTAAGAAAAAGGAGGAGTTTGCGGTAATTGATCCCAGGAAATACGGGATATACTGGGGATACAAAGTATTTGTAGAGAGCGACCTGAAATGTATGCTTCGTAGATATAAGGCTGAAGGGAAGGGGATTATCGCTACATCAAGATACGGTATTGAACTGAGGAGGATATGGGAGGATGTGCTAAACAAGATGAAGTCAAAAAGGAGGATCCTTATTCTATTCGGTTCTCCTAAGCGAGGACTTTATGAAATATTTTCGTCATATGGACTTGATCTAGATAAATGTTCTGAATATACCATTAACTTCATCTACAGACAGGGTGTTCGTACAGTGAGAACAGAGGAAGCGATCTTTATAGTACTTGCAATCTTAAACTTCATGAAAGGGTATGTTATAGGATATTAACCTGGATACGTTCTTGCTTTATTATTTTGAGTAGAGTAGAAGAAGTTAGATCAAGTATGTCTGGATTTAACCATATCTGGTAGAATTAATTGCAATATTTAATACTGGATTTAGAGCTAGGTGTTAGTAACAAAATATATATTTGATTTAAGTATGTGTATAAGTGTTTTTTGAGGTGGAGAGTTTGATCGAGGTACGTTGGCATGGTAGAGGCGGTCAGGGAGTAGTAACTTCTAGCGAACTACTAGCTAGAGCTGCTCTTTTAGAGGGAAAATATGTGCAACACTTCCCTGAGTTCGGTCCTGAAAGGAGAGGCGCCCCTGTCAGGGCTTTTACGAGAATTTCAAATGAACCTATAGAAATTCACACTGGAATATATACGCCAGATATAGTGGTGGTTATAGATCCTACACTACTTACGAGAATTGATATGATATTAGAAGGAATTAAGAAGGGTGGAACTATAGTAATTAACGCAAAAAGAGTTCCGGATAAATTAGCATCGGCTGCTAAGGACCTTGATCTCAACCTATACTACGTCGATGCATACACCATTGCTATAAACATCTTCAAGAGGCCATTCTATAATACTCCTATGCTTGGAGCATGTGTTAAGGCAACAGGACTTGTAAAGCTAGATTCCGTAATTAAGGTTACAGAGAGTAAATTTAAAGCTGAAATAGCCGAAAAGAACATTATAGCTATAAAGAAGGCGTATGAGGAGGTTAAGAGGTATGAGTAAGAAATTGTTGGGTTGGAAGGAGATCCCGTTTGCAGGTATAATACCCAATACCCCAACAAGCTTAGAGTATAAAACGGGCACATGGAGAGCATTTAAACCCGTACACAACAAGGAGAAATGTATTAAATGTTTGCTCTGCTGGATCCATTGCCCGGAGCCAGCTATAATTAGGCATGACGACGATAGCATTGAGATAGACTACGATTACTGTAAGGGATGCGGAATATGCTCTAATGTTTGTCCAGTTAAAGCTATTGTTATGGTTCCGGAGGGAGAGTGAGATGGGTAAAATAATAGGTTTAAATGGTGATGAGGCTGTTGCATACGCTGTTAAACAAACGAATGTAGACGTTATCGCAGCATATCCTATTACGCCCCAAACAATAATCGTTGAGAGGTTAAGCGAATACGTTCATAATGGTGAGCTAGAGGCAGCGTTCGTACCTGTAGAGTCGGAACATTCTGCGCTTTCCGCAACAGTAGGTGCGGCGTTAACGGGTGCGCGAGTATTTACGGCTACCGCAAGCCAAGGTCTCGCGTTAATGTACGAAATTCTCTGGATAGCATCGTCCTTAAGGTTACCGATTGTCATGGCACTTGGTAATAGAGCATTTTCTGCACCAATAAATATACATTGTAGTCATGATGATGCTATGGCGGCCAGAGATGCCGGATGGATTGAATTCTTCTCCGAGAATGTACAAGAAGCCTATGATTTGACATTGATAGCATTCAAGTCTGCTGAAAGCTGTCTTTTACCAGCAATAGTTAACCTCGATGCTTTTATACTTACTCACTCTCTTGAGGGAGTTGAAGTATTAGATGATAATGATGTAAAGAGGTTCCTTCCAGATAAAAGGCCAATATACCCCTATCCTATAGATGTAGAGAAGCCTACGACCTATGGTCCACTAGCACTTTACGACTATTACATCGAAATGAAGAGACAGCAAGCTGAAGCCGTGAAGGAGGCTTACGGTAAAATCGTCAATATCATGAGAGAATATAGTGAGGTGAGTGGAAGGAAGTACAGTCCTGTAAAGGCTTATTTCATGGATGATGCAGAAGTGGCTATTGTTGTACTAGGATCAGCTGCTGGAACCATCAGAACAGTAGTTAGAGATCTTAGATCCAAGGGTGAGAAGGTAGGTGTCTTAAGCTTAACATTATATCGTCCATTCCCAGAGAAGGAATTAATGAATGCAGTGAAAAACGTAAAAGTACTGGCAGTAATGGATAGAGCATACAGCTATGGCGCACCGGGAGCTCCTCTATTTTCCGATATAGCTGCAACGCTCTATAATGTAGAGGAGAAACCCATGTTGTTCAACGTTGTATACGGCTTGGGTGGACGTGACCTGACAGCGGATCATGTTAAGTTCGTGTTTAATATAGCTAAGGAGTATCTCAGAAAGGGTATCGTAGAAAAGAAGGAAATATGGATAGGTGTTAGGAAGTAGGAGGTGAAGGTTATGTCCGAACTAAGGTTAATTAAATCTATAAAAGAAATCCCAGGTCAAAAATATGAATACTTAGCACCCGGACATAGACTCTGTGCCGGGTGTGGCGCGCCACAATTAGTAAGGATAGTTCTAAAAGCTATACCCGATCCTAAGATAGTCATTAATGCAACTGGATGCCTTGAAGTAGCCACAACAATATATCCATATAGTAGCTGGAAAATTCCGTGGGTGCACAACGCCTTCGAAAACGCTGCTGCAACAGCGGGAGGAGTAGAGGCGGCATTTAAGATCCTGGAGAAAAAGTTCGGCGTAAAGAAGCCTCACATAATCGTCTTTGGAGGCGACGGCGGAACATTTGACATAGGCCTCCAAGCATTAAGTGGAGCTCTTGAAAGAGGGCATGACTTTGTTTACATATGCTATGATAATGAGGCATATATGAACACAGGTATTCAAAGATCCAGCGCAACGCCCAGAGGTGCTGCTACCACAACAAGTCCAGCTGGTACGGTTATTCCAGGAAAACCTGAAAGGAAAAAGAACTTAGTCGAGATAGCTGTAGCTCACGGAATTGAATATGCTGCGACAGCAAACCCCGCTTATCCCGTTGACTTGTATAATAAGATCGTTAAGGCCGATGCCGTAGAAGGACCGGCGGTTATTCACTACTTTAATCCATGCCCTACAGGGTGGAGATTTGACCCCTCTCTCAGCATAGAGATTGCAAGGTTAGCAGTGCTAACTAGAGTGTGGCCGTTATACGAAGTTGAAAAGGGCGAATATAAAATAAACGTAATGATTAAGAAGCCCAGACCACTAGAGGAATACTTAGAGAAACAGGGTAGATTTAGGCATTTATTAAGGCCCGAAAACAAATGGATGCTTGATCTACTAAAGAAGGACATTGAAGAAAACTGGAAGTGGCTTTTACGTAGAGCGGGTCTAGCATAAAAAACCTTTAACTTCTTTTAGTATTTTTTAAATATCATATGATTTTTATACTATAACTCTAGTCTTAGAATATTTATTACGAAACTTTTATGAAACACTAGTGTTATCGGAATATACGGTCTGAATATGAAGGTAATTTACGATTTATCCTGTCCAAACTGTAAGGGTAGAAATGAGTATGATAGAATATACCTAGGAGTCCCTTGTAGTTCCTGTCTTCCCCTCTCTATCGAGAAAATAAAGGAATTAAGGAGGACTTGTGAGAGCGATATAGAATTTAGAAGAAGAGTTTATGATATGCTTAAGCAGTATGGCACATTAAAATACTATGAAGATATAGTTAAGTTTGATGAAAAGATAAATGATTTCTCTCGTTTCTTTGAGAAAGCACTAGGAAATAGACCTTGGTCTGCACAACTAACCTGGGCTAAACGCGTATTTAAACGGAAAAGCTTCGCCATATTAGCACCCACAGGAGTAGGTAAGACTGTTTTCGGCATTTTGATGTCGCTCTATCTTGCTAAATCTGGTCAGAAATGTTATATCATTCTTCCGACGACTATCCTCGTTAAGCAAGTATTAGAGAAAATGGTTAAATTCAGTAGTAATTTGGGATTAAACGTTGATATAGCTTACTATTATACTGGAATGAAGAAGGCGGAGAAAAATGAAATGATGAAGAAGATAACGGAGGGTAACTTTTCTATTCTTATAACAACGTCTAAATTTCTCTCCAGAAATTTTGAAAAAATTAGGGAGAATAAGCTTGAATTCATATTCGTGGACGATGTGGATGCTCTTCTTAAGTCTTCGCGAAATATTGATAGAGTACTTATGCTTTTAGGTTTCAGTCAGGAAATAATTGGCTATGCATTGAAGATAATAGAATTAAAAATGGTTATAGTCAAATACTTAATGCGTAGGAAAAATGTTCCACCAGAAATTTCAAGGGAATTAAATGAGCTTAGGGAAAAAGTTGAAAAATATATTTCATCCAATAGTGAAAAGCTAGGAGTACTAGTAGTTTCAACAGCCACCGGAAGAGTACGAGGGATTAGGCCTCGGTTATTTAGAGAGTTGCTGGGATTTGACGTTGGAAGCCGAGCAGAGCTATTGCGTAATATTGTAGACGTATATTTAAAACCTAAGAAGGGCGTCACTTTCGATATCGTAGATAGCCTTGTCAGGCAGCTTGGTACCGGAGGCTTAATATTTGTACCCGTAGATAAAGGGATAAGCTACGCTGAGAAGCTACATGAGTATTTATCTAGTAAGGGATTAAAGGTTGGAATAGTACATGCTGGTAAAAAGGAGGATCTAGACAAGTTTATAAATTGTGAGATTGATGTTCTAATAGGTGTCGCCATATATTATGGTCTTTTAGTAAGGGGCATTGATTTACCTCAAAGAGTTAGATATGCGATCTTTGTAGGCGTACCGCGCTTTAAATTCACATTATCTCTCGAGGACACCAATCCGATAAGGCTCATGCAAATTGCAATGAACATAAGGGATTACCTTACAGAGGACTTAGCTAAGCAAATCGATGTAATTATCGCAAAAATGCGTAACGTGATGATCGAACTCCCCGGCGAAGCTTTACAGCTTTTAGCTGAAGCTACCGAGAAGGGACTTCAGCTAAGAGGAAAACTACTATTTCTGAAGAATTTATCGGTGAAACTTCAGGAATTGCTTACGTACGCTTTTCAAAACGAAGAGGTTCTTGAGAATATTAGACAGTCACCCTATCTATACCTTGAAAGAAGGAATAGCGAACTTTACTTATATGTCCCAGATACGATGACGTACCTGCAGGCATCCGGGCGGACTTCCAGAATGTACGCTGGAGGAATCACTAAAGGATTATCCTTGGTTATTGTGGACAATGATAAATTATTAAATGGACTTATAAGACAGACGAAATGGTACAGTGAGGAAATAAGCTGGAAGAGTTTAGACGAGATAAATCTTGAAAAAATACTCGAGGAAATAGACGAAGATAGAAAGAAAGTACAACTCGTACTTTCGGGGAAAGTTTTAGATAAGAAGCATGAGCCCGTGAAAACAGCACTTCTTGTGGTGGAGTCTCCAACAAAAGCTAGAACAATTTCCGGTTTCTATGGAAAACCGTCGAGAAAAATGGTGGGCGAATACCTGGTCTACGAGGTAAGCACTGGAAATTACATTTTAAATATAATGGCAACTGGAGGACACATATTCGATCTAGTTACTAAGGAAGGCTTTCACGGAGTTCTTAAGTTAAATGGAGAGTTTATACCCATATATACGACCATTAAGAAATGCCTAAAGTGTGGAGCGCAATACACCGATCATGAGCATTGTCCTGTGTGTAAATCTAAGGAGGCTATAGATAAGATATCTGTGGTACAATCCCTAAGAGAACTAGCAGAGGAAGTCGATTTAATACTACTAGGAACCGATCCTGATACCGAAGGTGAGAAGATTGCATGGGATATAGAGTTATCCCTAAGACCATATAATAGCAGAATAAAGAGAATAGAATTTCATGAAGTAACTAAGAGAGCTATTACTCATGCATTAAATGCTCCTAGGAGCATAGACCAACGTTTAGTTGCTGCCCAGCTTGTGAGAAGAATTGAGGACAGATGGATAGGCTTCGTTTTAAGTCAAAAATTATGGAGTGAGTTTAAGAGCAGGTGGCTATCGGCTGGTAGAGTTCAAACGCCAGTTCTTGACTGGATAGTTAGTAGATTTGAGGAAGCAAAAGAGAGCAAGAAATACGTTTTTCTAGTTACTCTTGATAATGATGTTACCATAGTTTTTGATAACTTAGATATAAAGGATCGAAATGAAGCGAAAAATATAAGACAACAATTAATTGAAAAGAAAATCTGTAATATAGTACTAGCTAGTGTATCCGAGGAGAAGGTTAATCCTCCTCCGCCCTACTCAACGGATTCCATGTTAAAGGAAGCCTCTAGGATACTCAAGGTAGGAGTCGATGAAGTAATGCGCTTAGCTCAGGACCTTTTCGAAATGGGTCTTATAACCTACCATAGAACCGACAGCACCCGTGTTTCAGCTGTTGGAAGAAATATTGCACGTGAATACATAACCCAGGAATATGGTTCCAATTATTTTGTAGGACGAGAATGGATGAAAAAAGGAGCACATGAATGTATAAGGCCTACGCGCCCCTTCGATGCTTCCCGCATTAGGGAATTAATAATGAGCGGTATTTTACGTACGGCAAGGCCACTAACTAAAAGACATTATATCCTATACGACTTAATCTTCCGTAGGTTCATCGCCAGCCAAATGACTCCGGCCAAGATAAAACGCGGAAAATATAGAATTACTGCAGGAAACTTGGTAAAGGAGATAGATGGAGTTGTGGATATAATCGAAAAAGGATTTACTTTATCGTATAATCCTTTCACAATACTTAAGCTTAAGGAAGGCAAATACGGGATCAAGGAAGTCAGATATCGGAAGATTATAACCGTACCCCTATACACACAAGCAGATATAATAAGTTTAATGAAAGAGAGAGGCATAGGCAGACCATCAACCTATGCTAAAATATTAAAAACTCTACTAGACAGAGGCTATGTACTAGAAACAAAAAGAAAGAAATTAATTCCGACAAAACTTGGAATAAAAGTATTAAACTTCCTAAAATCAAAATATGAGGACCTCATTTCAGAGGAGAGAACAAGAATAGTTGAAAGGAAAATGCAAATGATAGAAGAAGGAAAGGCAGATTATAGAGAAGTACTAGAGGACTTTTACGAAGAAATTTCCAAAATAGCTTCCTAGTTTAAAAGATAAAGTCTAATCAACCGCTTTTCTTCGCCATAAGAATTAAAGTAAGTTATTTTAATTTTGTCAGTCTCTTGAAATGTATATTTCTGCTGTAATTTTCATGTTTTCTCTACTTTTAGCCCCTAATCCTATGAGTAGGTATCCTGGGTTAGCTCCCCAACTATATCCTAGTTAGAATTATATCAGTGGAGGTACGTTTCCTCACTAGTCAGAGCAGGTCAGTTTCTTCATCTAATGGAGAAGTCTAGATTCTAGTATATAAAAGTTAACTTTTACTTTCGCTACTAGCAATTGCTATTTCCTCCTCCTCTCTCATCCTGATTTTTACTAGTCTAGTTATATAGCCAGCTATCCTATTCCTAACTCTTTTCGACGGTATATCAGCTAATTGTTTTACCATCTGCTTGTTATGTTCGAAATCTGTCGTAAACTTATCCGGATACATTTCTAGGAGTTGTCTAGCAACATTTTTTATGTACGCTGGCCTTACTTTACCCATATTTTCCTCGGCCTCCCAAAGCTCTGTAGTGTCTTTTATAATAAACATTAATTTATAGTTTGTGCTTGAGCGCTGAGATAAGTTTTATATACTGAGCTTGTTTGATTTAGAGAGACAAGGTGGTTAAATGAGTAGAGCTAGGGACAAGTGGAGCTTAAAAAAATGGTTTACTGTCTATGCTTCAAGCGCTTTCGGCTTCGCTGAGCTAGGAGAGGTTCCAGCTTTTAACGAAAAGCAGTTGCTGGGAAGAGTTATGGAGGTAAGTCTATATGATATTACGAAGGATATATCGCAGCTTGCAATAAAACTGCGTTTTCAAATAGTAAAGGTTGAAGGAAATAAAGCTTTTACCCAGTTTAAGGGATTTGAATTAACAAGAGATTACATTAGGAGCATCGTGAGGAGGGGAACTACTAGGGTAGATAGTGTTGTTGAGGTTGAAACTAAGGATGGTGTCAGGTTAAGGGTTTTTGTAATGGTGGTTACAAAGCATAGAATAAAGACTTCCCAAGCAAGGGCTATAAGAAAGATAGCGAAAGAAATCGTCGAGGAAAAGGCTGCAAAATTAGATTTAGATGAATTCGTTCAGGAGGCTGTGTTAGGTAAAATAGCTTCGGAAGTATACAATAGTGCCAAAAAGATATATCCACTGAAAAAGGTTGAGGTAAGGAAAATCAAGGTACTTAGTAATATCATGGAAATTCCATTTAAAGTTCCCGTGGAAGCAGAGGCTAAGGAATCCAGAGCTCAATTTTAATGACATTGAAAATCTTTCATAATAGAAGTAGCAAGGTCCTTAGCCTTTGTTCTATTTCCTTTAATTATAGTTAACAGGAAGTAGAGTCTATTTAAATTTTCGCAGTTCCAGAGATATACGACCATGTAATTCTTAAATTTTGATATAAATCCATATGTCTCCAAGTATAGTACCCTAGCCTCGTGCTTTTGTCTGTTTAGCTGAGCGTTTTCCTCTTTTTTCCGTTTGAACTTGCCTATTTTCTTTAGATTTTTCTTATAGATTAGTTCATTGAACCACTCTTCTATATCACTATAATATTCCTTAAGGATCACGTTAGCCATGCTGCTATATCCAAATGATACAATATTATACCCCTTTGGATCCATGAAGAATAGGTAAGAGAGACCGGAGGTGAATTTCCTGTTAGAGAGTCTGTAGAGAGCAGGGATCTTCACCTTAAAACCATAGGCAGACCACGTAATATTTTCGTCCGAGGTATGGCACATTAATTTTTGTATTACCGTATTGAATGCTTTTTTTTGGTTATCATATTCTTTAGCTGGAAAAACTGTTTGAGCAATAAAGGCTCTCTCACTTTTTTCACAGTACCATGCCACTATTAAGGCATCCTGCACACTTCTAACGTAGGCTAAGACTGCGTCGTGTTCCGCTACCTTAGTATTCTGTTTTTCGAGGATGCTTACCTTTGTTTGAATTTTTCTTTTCTTTAGATTTTTTTCCATACTTTTAATAAAATTTTCCAATAACTTATCAGACGTAGGTGCTTTTTCAAATTTTATCTTTTCCCATTTAATCTCTAGTCTAGGCTTCACATAGTCATCTAATCTAAAATATCCATTATCAAAATTACCTGCATCAACTGCAAGATCCCAGTCCTTAGGGATCATTAGTTCAATTCCTTGCCAGGCGAAGTACTTAAGTTCAGACATCTTTTTTCACCATATAAGAGAGACAAAATTGCCGTAGCTGTCGCTTTAAATATGAATATATCTCCTATAAATGTCTTCATTCCCTCGTAAAGTATTGGTTAAATTATAAATTGTTATATTATCTAGTTAATTTATCAGAAAGTTTTAACTTAAATCGCCTTATGTTTTTAAGTATTTTTATTTCTTCCTCGTCTAGTTCGTCCTTAAACTTCTCAAGTATAATGTCTATATGATCCAGAGGCACATCAACGTAAAGGATGTCCCCCTCCTTTACTTGCCTACCTATCATTATATTGCCTCTTATAGAGATTGCTACTTCAGCTCCTTTAAGGGCTTCTTTTAACGGTTTACCGTGTTCCTGTATTTGCATTATTTCTCCTATTCTTTTTCCTTTTTCATTGATTAGGGGATATCCTCCTCTAATTCTCCCTTTTAATACGCGAACACCAACTATTGCTGGGTTACTTCTTCTAAACACGTAGCCTGGAAGAATCATAATTTTACCTGGAAGAATGAGCTTAGATAATATTGCTTTCTTTTCCTTTTCTTTTTCTACATGATACCATTTCTCAAAATCCTCAATTAATCTATAGATTATGTTGTTTGTAAAGATAGGAATGCCGTATTCCTTAGCCTCTACCTCTGCCTCTTCGGTTACCTTTACATTGAAGGCTAGTATTACTCCATAATATCTATTGGATTGCTTTACTATAAAAGCCTCCATAATATCTCTCTTAACTACGGGACCTACGTCGGCATATCTTACGGGGAAGCCCCTTGCTTCAATGTAATTAGTGAGAGCCTCCAGAGTTCCTAGAGTATCTGCCTTGACTACTACACCTATTGTTTGTCTAGCTTTCTTAACTCCGGAGACTTCTTCACGCACCCTCTTAGCAACTTCCTCAAGCTTACTAGCGTCTTCAACTACGATGACTGGAGCACCGGCAACTGCTGTTTCCAAACCTGTTGCGACGATCTTAACTCCCGCAGCTGCTGTAACTTCTTTCATCATCATAAACTTATCCTCTGGAGAGCGCATCTCGTCAAGGGGCTTGGGCATTAATAGTGCCTTGACTTTAGTTACGATGGGCTTATCAAGACCGCCGACAACTATCGTGTCGCCGTGCCTAATTATACCGTCATAAAGTATAACATCGATAGTCGTTCCAAGCCCTCTCTCCTCCTTAACTTCAAGTATTACGCCCTTACCCGGTCCAACGCTAACCTTAAGTCTCTTCAGCATATATTTCTGGGCCAAGCCAGCTAAAACTAGCAGGAGATCCGGTATTCCTTCCCCAGTAAGTGCACTTGTTGGAACAATAGCTACCGTTTTAGTAAAGTCCGAGATTCTATCATATCTATCACATCTAAATCCTTGACTCAGCATTTCATTCATTATATTATAGAGTAGCTCTTCAAAGCGCGCTACTATATATGGTTCCTGTTTTCTGATGCTTTCGATAAATGGGGCTCCTGGAGTCGATTTCCATCCGGGAATTTTATCTATCTTATTAGCAACAACTATGAAGGGCGTCTTTCTCGCCTTCAGGATCTCTAATGCCTCATAGGTTTGCCTTTGAAATCCCTCGTTTATGTCAATAACTAGTAGTGCTAGATCTGCAATACTTCCTCCTCTTCTCCTTAAGTTAGCGAATGCCTCATGTCCCGGAGTGTCTATTACAAGTATGCCGGGTATTACGACCTTTTTAGATATGAATTTCGCCAGTGAACCACACATTTTCTCTAGCACATTCCATGGAAGAAACGATGCGCCAATGTGTTGTGTCATTGTTCCAGGTTCTCTAAGCATGACTGCTGTTCCTCTTATCTTATCGAGCAGGGCGGTTTTTCCCACATCTACGTGTCCGAGAACTACAACTATAGGTGACCTAATGGATTCTGGCACGAGGATCCCCCTAAAATAATTTGTTTATTGACTAGTTTAACTTTATGTTATTTAGGTAGGCTTTTTGTATTTCGTTGTCCATTTAAGTTTTCTGGGATCACGTTTAAACTTTAGCATGCTGACCATACATTTTCTGGAACAGAACCTAAAGATTGTTCCATCATTCTTAACATATATCATTCCAGTGCCAGGCGCTATATTGTGTCCACAAAATGCACACTTGTATACTCTAGGCATTCATGCTCACCTGCAGAGATAGACGAAATGAAATATATTAATTTTATTACGTTTTAGAAAGTACCTAAGGTTAATTTTTAATCAAATGTACTACATGAATCAGCTATATTGATAATGTGATATAATGGCGCCTTTTATCAGCCGTAATCAACAACTTGAGAAAAAGAAATAAGGATGTATTTGTCTTTATGGACAAGTAGGGCAAATAGAAATAGTTAATGGTGGTAGGATGAGCGAAAAAGAAGGTAAGGAGGAGGAATTATTAATACCGTTGGAAAAATACCTTGCTGCAGGTCTAAGGATAGGTACACATTCAAAAAATAAGTTCATGCAGGAATTTATATACGGAGTTAGACCAGATGGACTATATTTGATTGATGTTAGAAAAACTGATGAAAGGATTAGAATAGCTGCTCGTTTCATTACTCAATACGACCCTTCAAAGGTTGTTGCAGTCTCTGCAAGGCAATACGGTCAAACACCTGTTAAAAAGTTTGCATCGTTGACGGGAGTTATACCAATAGTTGGCCGTTTTCTGCCGGGAACTTTCACTAATCCTGCGTTAAAGCACTATATTGAAGCCGAACTACTTATTGTAACCGATCCAAAGGCTGACAGTCAAGCATTAACAGAAGCAGCAAAAATGGGTATTCCCGTAATTGCGCTATGTGATACGGATAATGTACCTAGCTACGTAGATCTCATAATTCCAGCTAACAATAGGGGGAGAAAAGCCCTAGCTTTAATTTATTGGTTGCTCACGTGGAGAGTACTTGTTGAGAGGGGAGATCTTCCACCCGATGCTGAAATGCCTGTTCCCGTGGAGGAATTTGAAGCAAAAGTCTCTCCAGTAACGTAACTATATTATTTAAACTCTTCAATTATATGTTCTAATATATCATATAGTTCTCTGTCCGACTTTAATCCCTCCAGAATACTAGTTTTGGAGGCTGCTAACTTTATTTTCTTTGTTCTCCCGTACCTTCCCATGCTGACAACTTTAGCATTTATTAGGCCTAACATATCCAACTCGCTTATTATCTCGCTTACCCTACGTTGGGTTACAGGATCCACACCCATTTTTCTACATACGTCCTTGTATACATTAAAAATTTCGCCAGTTGTCTGCTCGGGTGTATTAAATGCTTCAGCTAGATATATAGCTAGCAAGACTAGTTTAACATGGAGGGGCATAGAAATTATCACGTCTATTACGAGGTTCTTCTCTATTTCTCTTTGAGCCAGCCTAACATGTCTTTCGGTAACTATGTTTGCATCCTCTCTTTCGGCCATTTCCGCCGCTTTAAGAAGCAAATCTAAGGCTAATCTACAATCCCCGTTTTGTTTGGCTGCTATAGCTGCACAAAGAGGTATTACTCCGGGAGCAAGTGCATCCTTTCTTAATGCCTTCTCTGCACGTATACGAAGAATGTCCTCTAGCTCTTTTCCTGTGTAAGGCGGGAAAACAAGTTCTTCTTCTCCTAAGCTACTTTTAACTCTCGGATCAAGGTATTCGGTAAATTTCAAATCGTTAGTTATACCAATTAACGATAGCTTAGAATGTTTTAGGCAACTATTTATCCTCGTTAAGTGATAGAGGACACCGTCGCCGCTTTTCTTAACAAGATAATCTATTTCGTCTAATACAACTATCATGATTTTCCTCTTGCTATCTAAGTAATTCTTAAATCTACTAAAAACCTCAGCTGTAGAAAGACCAGTAAATGGAACGCTTTTTCCCAGAGAGAAAATAAGATCTGCTAGAACTCTATAATTGGTATCGGAGTTTCTACAGTTTATGTAAGCTGATATTACCTTACCCTTGGCTTTTTCTATGAGTTTACGTAACACATATTTCGTGACAGCGGTCTTACCCGTGCCTGTGAGGCCATAGATAAAGACATTCGAGGGCCTATACCCTGCGAGTGAAGGGGCTAGTATTTTTCCAAGTTGTACTATTTGTTTATCTCTATGAGGCAATTCGTCTGGAACATAGTCTGGCAATAGGAGTTCTCTATTGATAAATATCCTTGAATGAAGCGCTTTCTCGAATATTTCATTGAGAATCGACATGACAAAGTAATTTTTCTCTACGCAATATATAGATTAATAGTGGAACGTAAGCAGATATTTTTATAATGATATATAGGGATATACACGTTTCCATATATCCTCGAGAGCAGCCGTTTTTCATGATAACTTTTTCATGATATGCCCAAGCCCGACACAAAGCCATGATAATCGCCGCAGCCCTCAATGAGCAAGCCCCACCCAAAAATATAAATAAAAGAAAAGAGCGTAACCTAGTGATAACTATGCATGCGAAAGATCCTAAGGAGTATCTATCCATATTAGAAAAGGAAAGGGAACGACTAGAGAAAGAAATGGAGGCTTTAATTGAAAAACGCAATAAAGGGGAGATATCTGAAGAGGAATTTAACGAAGCTAAAAAGAGAATCGAGAGAAAGTTTATCGAGGTAATGGATAGAATAGTTCAGCTAAGGTATATTACTGGCGAAGGTAAGTTATTTTCATGATGTTTTAACTAGTTTTTACTTAAGGATTTAGCATGGAGAAAGAAATTCTCGTTAGAAGGGCAAGGAGCGAAGATCTGGTACACGTATATCGCATAGAAAGCGTATCGTTTGAGTATCCCTATAGTAAAGGTGACATTGATGCGCTTTTTAATATTTATAGGGATAGTTTCTTTGTGGCCGAGTATAATAAGCTGGTCATCGGGTATATTATTGGAAGAATTAATCGATATTTAGGACATATAATTTCAATTGCCGTGGATCCATCGTATAGGGGGCGTGGAATAGGCACAAAGTTATTGTTAAAATTAATAGATTACTTTAAGCGACATGGAGTAAGGATTATAAGGCTTGAAGTTTCATGTGACAATTATCCCGCTATAAGTCTATACAGAAAAATAGGGTTCCATGAAAAATATAAGATCTTAAGATATTATCCTGACGGTAAGGACTGTTACGTTATGTTTCTTTTCGTACAAGAACACCAGGCTTAGAAATCTTAACAACGTAAACACGTCTGCTAATCGCTCTTAGAGCTTTCTTAACATTAGTTAGGCTGGAGTTGTCGCATAGCGCCATGATAAATCCCCCTGCGCCTGCGCCAGTTATTTTGGCGCCTAGTGCACCATTTTTTCTCGCGGTATAAACTAGGTTTTCGAGAACTAGATTTGAGACTCCTATTGCTGAGAGGAGACCATGATTTATATTCATTAACTGTCCTAATTTCTCTAAGTCTCCTTCCTCTATAGCCAGTGCTGTCCTAATTGCTAGTCTTCCGGCGGCATGATATATTGGATCAAAAATTTTGGGGAATCTCTCTTTTAATTTAAGGACATTTCTTACGACGTCGCCAGTAACTCTTTCGATACCGGAGTCAGCTAACACAAAATATGCTTCACTAATTTTAGGCTTAAGCCTTATGAATCCTTCTCCTTTTCTATAGGCTATAATTCCTCCGAATGTTGATACTGTATTGTCTATGCCGCTGGGTTTTCCATGCACTATTTTCTCCGCCTCATATGCAATGCTATTAATCTCATTCTTACTAAGTTGAAGGTTAAGGAATTTCGCTAAAGCGGCTGTAAAGGCTACAGAGGTAGCCGCAGAAGAACCCATACCAGATCCTGGAGGGACTTTGGAATCTATCGTTATTTTAAAGCCTCCGTACTTTTCTCCCGATAGATCGCACAGTTTTTTTATCAGGAAGATACTTGGTTTGAAGATTTTCACGCATAGTTCTCTGCTACCAATAGTTGAAATTATTTCGAGGTCGTGAAGTTTTACGCCTAAATTATAGTTTTTGGAGAAAAGTTCTATTGTTTTTTCGGAGGTCGGGGAAACTGAAACTTTAGCTCTAAGATTGATTGCGGCTGCAATAGCTGGCTGTCCTTCTACAACGAAATGTTCCCCCGAGATTATTACCTTACCTGGGGCGGAAGCTTTGACAATCGTTGTCATAGTTATTGTGAAGGTTCATTGAATAGATATCTTTTACTTTTTCTCTGGACCTCGCCTATAGTTCTTCAAAGAAATATTCATATAATCCCGTGGTAAGCTTTTAAAATAGTAATGTATGTTACATAAGTAGGTAATCAAGGTACGATGGATGACGTTTACGTATATAAAACCAGAAAAACAGGTAATATGTTTTAATGTTTCTTCTAAAGACGAGCTTTCCCAATTTTTGGCTGGCATATACAGCTCCATAGCTAGAATCGGTAGAGGTAAGTTAGCATTAATTATCGACTATGCTGATGATGATATGTTAAACGAAGTAATTAGTTCTCTTTCAAAAAGTAATATGCCGTTCTCCTTAAGGCTCAGCCGAAATAGAATATGTTTACATACATATAATTTAGGTAGTAGTATACGCTTAGGATATTTCGACTTCAACGTTGTATGTCAAAAGTTATCTGAGCTTGGTTTATGTATTAGGTACGCTGACGCAATGAGGAGTAGGTATGCTGATATAAGTGACCTAATTGAAAACTATAGCAGACACAAGTTATGTCCTTTTCATGCTAAAATCAATCAGGGAATAGTAGTCTATGACTTTGAGACATTTTTCATAGCTAGGCTGTTTGACGAGATAGACACAAACGAAACTAAAGCTCTGGCATTTCTATTTGATACACATACCGTAACCGATTTTCAGAATATTTTTACCGTGAAGGTAAGAATTCCAGAATTATATAGGGGTATAACTCAACTTAAAAAGATGCGAAAAAGCTGGGAGGGATTCGATAGAGTTAGAGATGCCATAGAATCATTAATTTCCGGGAGAAACTATAATTTAAAAAAGGTATCATGGGAGGAAATAGGGACGACTATCGAGATAATCCGTGACGAACTACTTCTACATTGGCACAGGCAATCATTTTTGGATGTTTTTCTCTCCTATGGTTTCTTGGAGGATAGGTATACACTATCTAGAACCTTTGAAAGCATAGAGATAATATCTAAGATCTTTAAAAGCGATCTATCTAACTATTTTAGACCATTTATTTCAAGGAATATTATTAGAGCTGCTCCTGTTGATCCTCGTTTTATAAGATTATTAGTAGATCCTATAAATCCGATAATAATTGTGTCTAAAGCACTCCCTCCAAGCTATTACGTAAAGGATGTATTTGGAAGGAAATCGATTGTTTACTCATCACAATCAAATATGCGGAATAAAATCAACTTTATAGTCGCTTCAGATGTATCCACCAAAAATTACGCGAGTAGCCAGGAGTTGGTGTTAAAACTAGCGCTTTATGAATTATACATAAGAGCTGAAACAAGCATAGAGGAGCCAGTTATCTTAGTCTATCCCTCTAAAAAGTTAATGATAACTATTCTTGAAGTATATGCGCGGCAAAAGGAGAAGTATAGTTTAGACTTCCTCGATTTGGTTGATCCAAAATACGAAGATTTACTTATGCTTAGGACAAAGCCCCCCGAAAGAAAAGTTTTAATACATTTAGTGTACAGAAATAAGTTACTAAAAAATATTAGAAAAATTTTTACAGATAAGCCTATAACCTTGGTCTTTGTAGGGCTTCCGATACCGATTTTAAGTAATGTGCTTAAGGATACATTAAGGCGCATGGCGTCTCTATGGGGTAAAAGCAAGGCATGGGAATATCTTATATTCATACCTACCATTATGAGACTTATCAATATAGTAAAGGATCTTTATTTCAATGCTAAACTAACAAAGGTTGTTATCCTGGATAGGAGGGCACTAAATGAAAAGGTAATAAATATCCTAGGTGTAAAGCCGGAGAAGATAAGGATGAAATGATTTTTAGTAAAAGTATTCAGAGCCGGAAGTAGACATCATAAATCAGTTGTTCCAGCC